>JALYOO010000356.1 GCA_030856845.1 Gemmatimonadota bacterium | reverse complement strand
CTCATGAGCTCGCTCCCTGTCACCCATCCTGACGAACGTGCCGACCACGCGCAGCTCGTAAGGAGTGTAGTTCTCCCATGGCTTCCCGCTGTCGCGGCGAACGCGAAAGTTCTCGTAGTACTTGTCGAATGTCCGTTTCAGCGCAGCCGCGGGAAGCCTGCCGATCTCCTCGGCCGGACTCACTCCGACGGTGGTGGAAGTGGCATCGAAGTCCCCCAGCTCAGCCGCGCCGGGGATGTAGTCGATGTGGTGTTTCGTCATGGCGAGCCGGACGGATTCATAGAAATCCTTCCTGAACTCGTCGCGCACTGTGGCGTATCGCGCAGCCTCCGGCTTACCGAAAGCGCGCGCCAGCTCAGCTGCGTCTTTGAACCCGCGAAGCGCGAAGAAATCGTCCCAGTACGAGTGCATCGGTTTGGCCGAGTAACCCTCGTGACTGATGGACTGGGGGAGCAGGCCGAAGAAGATTCGCTTGTCGCCGGTGGCGTACTCCGCCGTACGCCTCGAAAGCCGCAGCGAGTCCATGAAGTCGAAAGCGCGCGAAACGTTTTTCCATCGCTTCTCGACTAACTCCTTGTCGCCGGTATGCCGGAAATACTCGGCGATGAGATAGATGAACTCACCGTGACTGTCGTTTTCCGGGACTGGGTCAGCCCCGCGTGAGTCTACGCAACAGGGGATCTTTCCGTTGTCGAACTGGAAACCCGAATACCACTCGATGAATTCACCGGCTTCCGCATGATGGCCGAGCCGTAACAGAGCTGTCGATGTCAGTGCTCCGTCGCGGATCCACGAGCGTTCATACGAGCGCGAGCCGGGCTGAATCGACGGGCCATCCCTGTTGATGAGGATGTAGGCCAGGTTCGAGCGAATACTGCGCGTGATGCGCGAAGCCGATGGCGGAAGCCCGATCCCGACTTTGTCCAGTTTGTCTTCCCAAGCTTTCCGTGTCTGGCCGAGTTGCGTGCTGACCCACGCCGACGTGCAGGCAGCCATGGGCTGACACGAGAGTGGCTTGTCGTGCAGGGGGATGGCGATGTCGATCGTCGTATCGGCGCGAGCGGGAAGATCGATGTCGTAGGCGAGGACGCCCGCTGCACGACCCAGGCGGTCTGCAGCGGCGCGGGAGGCAGGAACACGTCGAAGACGTAAAAGATCTACGACGTTGCCTTCATCGAACGCGGCTGCACCGAATGCAGCCGGTGAGCTGATGGAGATGACCTTTCGGTTGGCATTCACCCGAACGACGCTTCCAGTTCCGGAGATGCTGTCGATAGGGGCAAACCCGCCGGCAGTGTTGAGGAACTGCCACGATGGATTCACCTGAAACGGCCGGATCGTCAGGTACAGCGTGGAGCGTTGCGGTGCAGATGTCCGGTTGCGGACTCGATAGCGAGCGTGCAGCACCGAAGATTCCGGAGCGCCGGCAGCGAAGGCGGTAACACGCATCTCTGCCGGCGGCGTGTTCCACGTGACGACGGGAACGGGTAGATCACTACCGAGCGATTCCGCGTTTGTCCTTGCGTCACGCCACGTGATGAGACGGCCGCCAGTGAACAAAAAAGGCTCGACCGAGAACTGTCCCTTTCCGCTTTCGACCATACCCTGCTCATTCATCAGAGCTTCGCGCGTGTCGCCATCTACGCCGATCACCGTCCAGTACGACTGAACACGGGAGAAATATTTTGGATAGCTACCGGGAGGGGCATCGCGAGCAACCGCCTCGAAGAAATCATTTCGGGTAGCGGACCAGGATAGAGGCTGAACCCTGATCTCACGAAGGCCGACACTAGACGAGGATCGGTCTCCACTCGACGGCATGCCGATCGATATGCGCACGTGACGTGCGTCCGATTCCGGAAGGTAGAGGTAATCCCTCGAGGAATTGCTCGGCCCAACGGCGTAAACCTGTGTCATCGTTTGGCCATCGAGCGAAGTGCTCACGGCATACGATGCCGGTCTGGCACCCTTCTCCCAGTCGATGACCAATCCACCGAACTCGCGACGCTTGAGAAAATCGATGTTGAGCCACTGGTTTCCAGACCGTGCCGGATCCGTACGCCACGATGTCAAAGAGTTGCCGTCCATTGCGTGGTCCGGCTCATGTCCGGGAGGCTTGGACCATGAACTCAACGCTGGTTTCAACGTGTAGGGTGCGTTCGGCTCCAGCGGAGTCAGCACGAGGTCGTCGAGCCAGATAGTGCCCTTTCCACCGGAGCCAGCAGTGATCGCAATCTCGATTGCGGCAACACGCTTCATATCTCCGCCGCCTATCGGGCCCCAGGCGAAAGTGATGTGCCGCTTCTTACGGCTGACTGTCGTCCACTGACCAGGGAAAACAAAGCTTGGTTGATTCGACCACCAGACGTTGTCTCCGGTCGGATCGACGAGCTTGAACTCGAGTGTGTTTATGGGCGCTTCTCCGCGAATTGAAAAAGAGAATTCATAGTTGGCCGGCAGCGGGATGCTGAGATTCCGACGCGCAACGGCATAACCGCCATGACCGTGAAAGTCGAAGTCGAGCCGCATCGACTTGCCGCGCACTCCGTCGCCCTGCCCGATCGTCAGACTGACTCCGTCCGACGGTGTGGCCTTCCATTCCGCAACGGACTCGAAATCGTCGAGCAGCTGCGGCTCGACAGCTGACATCGCGTGACTCGACGGCAAGAGCCGACTCGAGGCCATCAGAGTCAGAACTGCCAGCGACAGGCGAATCAACCTTTGACGCTCCCCGCCATCACGCCCTGGATGTAGTACCGCTGGAGGAAAAGGAAAACCAGCATCACGGGAATCACCGTGATCACTGAGCCCGCCATCATCAGCTCCGTATCCTGCACGTGCTCGCCCGACAGATTGGCGAGCGCAACCGGGAGCGTGTAGTGTGACTCATCGCTGAGCACGATGAGTGGCCACATGAAGTCGTTCCAGGTAGCGAGAAACGTCCAGATGGAAAGCGTTGCCAGAATCGGAACGATTCCCGGCACCACGATCGAGCGGAAGATCCGAAACTCCGATGCGCCATCGACTCTGGCAGCATCGAGCATCTCGTCCGGAATCGCGAGCGCGTACTGGCGAACGAGAAAGATTCCGAAGATGCTTGCCATTCCAGGGATGATCACGCCCCAGTAGGTGTTGATGAGCCCCAGATTCTTTAGAAGAAGAAACAAGGGCAGCATCGACACCTGCACCGGCAGCACAAGGCCGGCGGACAACGCCTTGAACAGCCTGTCTCTACCGCGAAAGCGAAGCTTGGCAAAGGCGTAACCAGCCATCGAATTTATGGCGAGTGAAGTCGCGGTAACAACCAAAGCGACGAAGGCGCTGTTGAGGAGGTACCTGCCGAGGTTCAGGCGGGTGAACAAAGCGACGTAGTGCTCGAACGTGACTTGCGAGGGAAACAACCGCGGCGGAAAGCTGCTCGCCTGGCCGGAGGGCATGAGAGAGGCGGACACCATCCAGATCATCGGCATCAGCGCCAGCACCGCACCGAGCACGAGCAGCGAGTAGAGCAGCGTGCGCACTACTCGCTCGCGTCCGTGCATTGACGGCAACGGGTCGTGCCGTACCGCTGATGTCACGTGCTGTCCCTCTGAAAGCGAAACTGTATCAGAGTCGCGACCAAGATGACGATGAACAAGACGAACGCGATGGCGGCGGCGTATCCCATTCTCCACCAGCGAAACCCTTCCTCATACATCAGCAGCACTACGCTCGTCGTACTGCGCAATGGACCACCCTGCGTCATCACATACGGCTCGGCGAACAGCTGGAAGTAGCCGATCATCGTCACGACCGCCACGAACACGAGGGTGGGTGTAAGCATCGGCAGAGTGATGCTGATGAATCGCCGAAAGGCACCGGCTCCATCGATCTCCGCGGCGTCGTATAGCTCGCCCGGAATTGCCTGAAGACCAGCGATGAAGATCAGCATATTGTAGCCGAAGCTTTTCCACACCGTCATCAGGATGATCGCGGGCATCGCCCAGCGTGGGTCGCCAAGCCAGTCGATGGGACCGATGCCGATACCGCCGAGCGCGTAGTTGAACAACCCGTAGCGTGTGTGGTAGAGGTAGCGCCAGACGATCGCCACAGCGACGAGTGTGGTAACGAACGGAGTGAAATAGATCGTCCGAAACAGTCCCTTGAAGCGCACGAGCTTCGAGCTGAGCAGCAGTGCAGCGCCCAGCGATACGGCGATCGTGAGCGGGCCACCAACGAGTGCGAAGTACAGTGTGTTCCGGAGAGCGTTCCAGAACTCGGAGGTTCCGAGCAGGCGACTGTAATTCTGGAATCCGACGAATCTCGCGTTGCGCGGATTCGCTATCCCGTACAGGTCGAAATCCGTAACGCTGAGCAGCAACGCGGCCGCGACTGGAAGGAAAAAGAAAACGCCGATGAGAATGAGCGCCGGCGCGAGGAAGAACCACGCAGCGGTATTCGCTTCGGAAGGAATGCGCAGGCGTCCGGTGCTCACA
>JALYOO010000341.1 GCA_030856845.1 Gemmatimonadota bacterium | reverse complement strand
GAAGAGGCCGGTGGATGCGGCGACGCCGATCGGAACCTCGAACGCTTCGTACTTCGGGAAGCCCAGATGCTTCCGCGGGAAGTGCAGTCCGCCCTCGAAGACCGAGACGACATCGGCGAAAATCCTGCCGCCATCGGCGTCCGCCAGCATCGTGAAGTCACTGGCGCTATTCGAGTCGAGACGCAACGCGAAATGCCCGGTAGAAAAGGCGCGGAAGAGTTTGGCGTCGAGGAGAATTCCGGTCACGCGCTCTCCTGCCGGACCCGTGCAGATGGCTCGTCGAAACGAACGCGCCATCTTCCCGGACGGTCGCACCAGAGGCTCGTCGCGGGAAAGTAGTCAGGCTGTCTGAGCGGATTCTGCGAGTACCCGTGACGCTTGTCAAGCGAACGCCGTGTTGACAGTCAGCGGCCCGGCGAGGGGTGTTACAGGATTACAAAGTCGCCCGGAACCCCGGGGTCGTCGGCGAGTTCGCGCTGCGACTGTTGCAGCTGCCACAGGCTCACACGTGCTGATCGACGAGGATCGGGTTTCCATCAGGGTCGAGAGCGATGAAGCTGGCAGGTCCCGTTGTGCTCTCGTCCGCCTGCTGTTCAAACACCACCCCTTCCGCCTTGAGCTGGCGCTGAAGATCGCGAATGTCAGTGAAAGAGGCGAGCGGCTGGGCGCTGCTGTCCCAGCCGGGATTGAAGGTCATGATGTTCTTCTCGAACATCCCTTGAAAGAGCCCGACCGCGTGACTGCCGTTCTTCAGGATCAACCAGTTCTGCGATGCATCCCCGGCGAAGACTTTGAAGCCGAACTTTTCGTAGAACCTCTTCGACGTCTCGAGATCCTTGACGGTCAAGCTGATTGAAAAGTTGCCGAGTTCCATGAGATTCTCCTGTCGGTACGAAAGCGTAGACGCAGAACGATAGAACTGAATCTGGAGCAGCGCGATGGTGACCGGGTCAACCAGTACGTAAATAGCCACAGGTTCAAAGGCGGAATAAATTCGATCGATGCCGCTCGTCCCCAAGTCCCGGTTGGGTCGCGTGCTCCTCGCCATTCTCGCTGTAGTCCTCGCAATAGTCGTCGTTCTCATCGCATCCACGGGCTGGCTCGACGCCCTCGGTGCCGCCCCGGCGGGCGACCGGCTCGCGCGGATTCGAGAATCGCCCAACTACCGGGACGGAGCTTTTCAGAACCCCGTCGCGAGCAGCCTCGCCACCACCGGCAGCACATGGCAGACAATCCGGCAATGGCTCGGCGGACACGAGCAGCGCGTTCCACCCGGGCCGATACCTGTCGTATCCCTGACGCTTGCGGACTTCGCGCGGCCGCCAGCGTCCGGACTGCGCGCGACATGGCTCGGCCACTCGTCGGTGCTGGTCGAGATCGATGGAGCGCGCATACTCTTCGATCCCGTGTGGGCGCGGCGTGCGTCACCGTCGTCACTGATCGGCCCGAAGCGATTCCACGAGCCGCCGCTGGCGCTCGACGATCTCCCCCCGCTCGACGCAATTGTCGCCTCGCACGATCACTACGATCACCTCGACCGCGGAGTTGTCCGTGCGCTGGCGCGGAGTACAGCTCAGTCACGCGCGCGCTTCGTCGTTCCTCTTGGCGTCGGTGCACACCTAGAACGATGGGGTGTCGCCGCTGATCGTATCAGCGAGCTCGACTGGTCCGAGTCCACCGCGGTAGGCCCGCTCACGCTCACCGCCACTCCCGCGCGCCATTTTTCCGGACGCGGCCTGGGCGACCGAAATCACACGCTCTGGGCCTCGTGGTCCGTGACCGGCCCCGCGCATCGTGTATTTCACAGCGGTGACACCGGTCCATTCGCCGGTTTCGCCGACATCGGTGCAGCACATGGGCCATTTGATCTGACGTTCATCAAGATCGGCGCGTACGGCGAGACCTGGCCCGACATTCACCTGACGCCAGAACAGGCCGTGGACGCACATGCGAAGCTGCGCGGTAAGCTGCTGCTCCCGATCCACTGGGGAACGTTCAATCTTGCGTTCCACGCGTGGGACGAGCCAGCGGAGCGGGTGGTGGCTGCAGCAGCAGCGAGCACGCGGCTCATCGTCCCGAGACCGGGAGAATCGGTAGAGCCCGCAACGGCGCGACAGGTGGATCCGTGGTGGCGCGCCGTGCGCGCAAAGTAAACTGTAGCGGCGGCCGCGGACTTCGCACTTCAGAGCTCGCCGCCTCGTCAGGCTCAAATCACGGGCTCAACATCCTCTCAATCGCAGTTTGGCACGCCAAGAAAACACGGCATCTGATCAAGGACGAGGCTGACCCAAAACCATGCGAAGAGCGCGAGGACGATGATCCTCGGCAAGACGCGAAGGGGAGTCAGGCTGGCGCGATTTGCGGACTGCAGGCTCCGCACTATTGGCATTACGATGACGATGAATGCAAACGGGATGACCCACATTGCGCCAAACAAGGCCACCGGAAAACCGTCGCTCAAATCTCCCGTGTTTGCTGATTCCATAATGACAAAGGGGAGCACGATAACCGAGCTGATGATCGCAGCCGTTTTCAGGCTTGCAGTGGTATCCGCAAGAGTGTGCTGATTCACAATGTCAGTTTACCCCAACGCTCGCTCATGAAGCAACATCCACGAGGTCCCGAAACGATCCCTCAGCATCGCGAAACGATGGGCGAAAAATGTCTCTTCCATCGGCATGAAAATCTGCCCGCCCTGAGAGAGCAGGGCATAGATCCGCTCTGCCTCGTCGGTGCTATCCACCAGTAAGGAGAGATAGGCGCTGCGCATGGGCTGAAAGCGGTCAGGTGGAATGTCCGCGGCGAGGAGTACCGTTTCCCCGAGTTCCATACGCGCATGCAGAATCGCATTCTTCCAGTCGGGGGGAACGTCGTTCGATTGCGGCTGTTCGCCGTGCGTGGTGACCGACGTGATCTTTCCGCCGAGATGCTCCACATAGAACTCGAAGGCCTCGCGGCAGTTGCCACCGTAGTTCAGATACGTGTAGAGCTTCATCGGGATATCCTCTTTGACTGTTCGTTCAGCCACGATGATGTCATCCCTCCGTCAGGCGCAGCTGACTGACATCACGCGTATCTGATTTACGAGGTACGCGCGCCGAAGCGCAACCTTACGCTGTATGCGAATGAATTGAGAACGGCGTTACTTCGTGAATTCGGCGAGCTTGCGCAAGCGGATGGTGGGGTCGCTCGCGAAGTTGCGTTGCAGCCAGCCGATGTGGCCGTAACCGTAGATCACCGGCACGCGCTCGCTGGCAGCGTCCGCGAGTCGTACGACGTTGCTGTAGATCCGCATGTTGCGCCTGAACCAGTCTGCGACGAGGTCCGCGCCCGCCCAGTTCCAAGGCTCACCGAAGTGTGCCATCCGGTAATAGTGGCCGACATCTGCCGCGACCTGATCGTCGGAGTTCAGGTA
The DNA here is from genome assembly GCA_030856845.1 of Gemmatimonadota bacterium. Taxonomy (GTDB): domain Bacteria; phylum Gemmatimonadota; class Gemmatimonadetes; order Gemmatimonadales; family Gemmatimonadaceae; genus UBA4720. The sequence goes on along the minus strand of JALYOO010000341.1, from coordinate 1,602 downwards.
CATCAACGTCTCGAGCACCGTGTGTGATGTGAGATAGGCACCCGTGGCTCTTACCCTGACGCCAGTCTCGCCCATCAACGTGTCAAAGTCCGCTGTTCGACCGTGCGCTTTGGCGTAATCGACGAGTCGTGCAAACGGGAACTCGCCGTCGGCGTCCGCCGGGTGCACCGCCTTGTGACCGAGCTCTTTGGCAAGGCGGAATCCGATCTGCTCGGTCTCGTTTCGAGTGAGCTCATGCTTACCCGCCACGTACTCGGCGTAGCGTCTCACGATCGCGTCGTTACCGGATGCCGCCTCCACGGCGACCTTCGTAGGACGGAACTTCCTGAGCGCCCCGATGACTTCCGCGATCTCGGCCTGGCGTTTCGAAGCGAGAACGTCATCGGCCTGCAGGTTGACGATGTCACGTCCCGGGTTGGACATGTGATACACTCCGAGCACCAGCACCTCTGCCCTTGGGCGCGCGGCCGGTTTCGCCGCTGGCGATTGCGAGACGGCGGAAATGGAGGTGACAGTCCACAGAGTGAAAGCGGCAATCGTCGACAAGAATCGCATCGTCGAACCTCCTTTTCGAAGTGGGGAACTCTGGTGTAGGGCTCAAGCGCGTTTGGTGGTTTGGACATGCGCTGTTGCGAAAGAGTTGGAACGCCACCGGCTCCCTCGCCGGAAAAAAGGCCGGTTCTTTCCAGGCCAGAATCCTCACCCGGAAGTCTTCTCTCCGGAAGTCTTCTCTATAGTAGGGACCAAAGGGGTTGAGTTTTCGCGCACGCTTCCGGTTCCACCCATTTGAACATCAACACCAACTTCGCATATTGACTCGATGGCGTCCTTTATTGCGCTATTGCGCGCCGTAAACGTCGGGGGCACTGGCAAGCTCGCCATGGCGGATCTCAAGGCCATGTGCGAAGCCGCTGGTTTCCACTCCGTCCGGACGTACATCGCAAGCGGCAACGTAGTCTTCGAAAGCAATCTCAGCGGGGCAGCCGTTCAGAAGGAGCTCGAGGGCCGGCTGCTCGCACATGCCGGCAAACCCGTGGGCGTTGTAGTGCGCACCGCCGCGGAGATGGCCGACGTGCTGGCGACAAACCCTTTTCCGCATGCGCCAGGCAATCGCACCCTGGCGATCTTCCTGGCTGAGGGCCCTCCTGCAGATGCTCTCGCGAGTGTTTCCGGGAGGGTCGATGAGGAACTATGGTTGGGACGGAAGGAAATCTATGTGCACTACGGCGCGGGCATGGGACACTCGAAGCTCAAGATACCCGCTGCAAAAAATGGTACTGCTCGAAACATGAACACGGTTGCGAAGCTGGCCGCTATGGCCGCGACGCCGGCGTCATCGCCGCCTTCCTCCACACGGCGCAAATAGCTATTCCACCCAACGAGCAACCGCGCTTTGTTCCAGCAACTCAAAATCGCAGCGACGAGATGTAACTGAAATCGCGACGCACGCTCTCGAGTGGCGCGCCCGGATATGTCTCCTGCTCGACGAACAGGTGCTTCTCATCGATGCGGTCGATGCTGGCGAGCAGCCGACGGAAGTCGATCACGCCCTTGCCGAGCTCAGTGTCCGTTTTCGCGCCGAGCTGCGGAATGTCCTTGATG
>JALYOO010000325.1 GCA_030856845.1 Gemmatimonadota bacterium | reverse complement strand
ACGCGACCCTGCGCCGGCTGATCGACACGGGGCGCAGGGGGCGGATCGTTGCGAATTTCCACGCGAGCCGGAGTCTGCGGCATCGCGCGAGGCTCAGAACGCGGCTCGGGACGCATCCGCGGCTCAGGCCTGTAGACGCGCACCGGTTCAGGAGTGTGAATTCTCGGCTGCTCGGGCGACGACACGCGAGGATCCACGATGGGGTCAGTCGTCACGCGGCCTCCATTCCGCTTCATCGCGCGCTCGCGGATGTCGGACAACCGCCTCGCGTCGGCCGCTCTTCTCGGGTCGAGCCTTCCCTCCGCGGGAACCGGATCGAGAGGAACATTAGGAACCACCGGGTCGGGCACCATCGGTTTCACGCGCATGCCCACCCGCGGAATTGGATTTGCGGGCGTGGCGGGATTCCGTGGGTTGGTTCCAGGGTAGCCGAGCACCGGGCCATACCCTGAGCCATAGCGTCCCGAATTCCGATACCGCGAACCGTGGTACCCTGGGCCGAAATACCCTATGCCATACGAGCGGCAGAAATCCGAGTACCCGATCCCGAACGACGACAGGCAAAGATCGAAGTAATCGCCGGCACCATAGTACGTGGCATACCGGTTCGCATAACGGGTGGGCGTTCGATCGGTGGAATAGACTTCATAAGACACGTAGTCCATCGAGAAATCGGCGGTCTCTGGAAGCGTTCGCGACACGAACTGGCTCACTATCGCGAACGGATCGCCGTATCTCGATGTCGCCAGCCGCGCGATGCTCCACTGCGAACCGGACGAGTAGTAGCTGTAATCGAATCGCCTGTATGAAGCGATCGCGAAGATGAACCCCATTCCGCTCGACTCGTACAGGTTGAACGCCTGGTCTCCGCTGTAGGGAAGCCGGTCGTTGGCGAATCGGGCCTGCTCGAAAGGCCGCTGCTCTGACGGCCGCCGCGGATAGAGAACGCGCAGCTCACCGTCGGTTGTCACACGGATAACCGTTAGATAGGAGCCTGTCTCCGAAGCGACAAAGGGACGCACACGGTCACCAAACCGGAAGCTGATCTCATCGAGCCACACATCCACACCAGGTGCGGACTCGCGAGCGGGACTGATGTTCGTAACCCCGGAACGATCGACGGCTTGAGCGACAGCAGCCGCAGGTGCGGAAGCTGAGACAAAGCTCGATGCAACTACTGCCGCAATTAGTCTCATATGTGTCTCAGGGATGCCATCGGGTCGCTACCCTGCGACCCTCGACTACTATACCTTGCGCGCAGTGTCACTGCCAGCGCTTCTGGAGGCGTTCGAAGCCGTACCCGCATTCCGGGAACTCGCCGCTTCGCTCCCCCCGCTCAGTACCCGGCTACACGCATCCGGTCTTCCAGGTTCCAGCGACGCCGTGGCGATCGCCGCCCTCGCACGTCTCACCCCTCCGCGGTTCTTCGTCGTCATCGCTGAAAGCGTAGCCGGTGCAGAGCGCTGGCTCGCGGATCTCGAGTCACTTGGTGACTCGAACATGGTGTCTTTCTATCCCCCGCGCGAAGCGTTCGGTGAAGCGGAGCCCCATGCCGAAGTCGCTGGTGAGCGCGTCGAGACTCTGGAGCGCATCGGACGCGGAGATGTGCGCGTGCTGCTCACTACGGCCCGCGCGATCCTGGAGCGAACGCAGCTTCCGCGTGCCCTGGCCTCAACGAGGCTGGAGCTGCGAAAGGGTGACACGCGTCGCCCTGAAGCGCTGGCACAACATCTCGAATCCATCGGGTTCGAGCGCGTGCCCATGGTTGACGACGTCGCGCAGTTCAGTGTTCGCGGCGGAATATTCGACGTTTACAGCTTCGGCATGGCCGAGCCGGTGCGGCTCGAATTCTGGGGAGACGAGATCTCGGAGCTCCGCCACTTCGATCTCATCACGCAACGGTCGACTCGCGATGCCGAGCTTGCGCTTGTATTGCCTGTTGACGGACAGCTAACCGGTCCGGCCGACGAGACGGAGCGTGTTTCGATCACAGCTCTTTTCCCACCTGATACGATTGTCGTTGTTCCGGGCGACAGCCGCGTAGCGCCTGAGCTTCGGCGAACGTGGGACGAGGCGCAGCATCACATCGAGCTTGCGCGTCGCCGCGGCGAAGACGCACCCGGACGCGACGAGCTCTACGAATCGCCCGAAGCGACCCTGCAATCAATCGGGTCACTCGGCATTCTCGAGATTTTTCCGGGCGAGGTTGTCACGGCGCACCCCGAGTTCGAACAGAAAAGTGGCAGTGCTCCAGCGCGGTTCGACTTTCCTCTGGCGGTGCCTGAAGCCATCCACCGCGACATGAAACGCTTGCGCGAAGTGGTGTCGGATGGAGTGCCGACGATCATCCTTTGCGACAACGCCGGTCAGGCGGAGCGCCTGGACGAGCTGTTGACAGAGGGCGGGCGTCCGACAAGTGCGGGGCTGGCAATCGGCGTACTTCACGGCGGTTTCGTGATTCCACCCCGGGGCTTCCAGTCGCCGGGCCTGCGCGTTCTCACCGACCACGAGATTTTTCGCCGGGAACGGCGTATTCGCCGCGCGCGACGCGACCTTGCGGCGGGCGTACAGGTCGAGCAGCTCGACAGTCATCTCCCTGATGGCCGCGCGCGTCCGGTCGCGCTGTTGCGCCCAGCGCTTCCCGCCAAGCGTATGCAGCCGCGGCG
>JALYOO010000299.1 GCA_030856845.1 Gemmatimonadota bacterium | reverse complement strand
GCCTGCCAGAATGTTTCCTCGACGACATCCTCCGCCTCGTCCGCATCCTTGAGCAGATGCATCACCAGCGAATACAGCGAGCGCATCCACCGGTCGTACAACGCACCGAGCGCGGTCTCATCGGAATCACACATCCGCCGAATGAGAGCAACATCTTCCGCGTTCGATCCGCTGTCACGTGAATACGACAACTGCTGCTCGGATGGATTCATTGCGTCTTATTCTAAGACGCTGAGAGCGCAGAGGGAACGGGAACGATCGGAGAAGTGATAGCGCGTGATGCGTAGACTCTGCGCCCGCTATCCTTTTCTGCGGTCTCGTTGTGTATCAGTACTTGGCGAGGTAGTTGTCGAGCTCCCACTGCGAGACCTGAGTGATGTACTCCTCCCACTCCATCCGTTTCGCCGCGAGAAAGTTGGAAGTGATGTGCTCGCCAAGTGCTTCCTTGATCACACCATCCCGCTCCAGCTCATTGCAGGCTTCCTCGAGATTGTGCGGCAGGTCGTCGATCTTGAGTCTTCGCTTCTCGCGATGCGACATCTCCCAGATGTTGGTGTTCACCGGCTCGCGCGCGTCAGCCTTGTTCTCCACACCATCCAGTCCTGCCGCGAGCTGAACGGCAAGTGCCAGATAGGGATTAGCCGCCGGGTCCGGAATGCGAAGCTCCACTCGCGTCCCGAGTCCGCGACGGTCGGGAATGCGAATCATCGGCGTACGGTTCCTCATCGACCATGCGACGTTCACCGGCGCCTCGTAACCCGGCACGAGCCGCTTGTACGAGTTCACCAGCGGGTTCGTGATGGCGCAGAATCCGCGCGCGTGCTGAAGCAGCCCACCGATGTAGTGCAGCGCTGTTTCCGACAGCTCCCATTGCGCATCCTTGTCCCAGAACGCGTTCTGCTTGCCGCGGAACAGCGATTGATGCGTATGCATACCGCTCCCATTCTGGCCGAACACCGGCTTCGGCATGAACGACGCCATCAATCCGAACTGCTGAGCGACATGCCGCACGATGAACCTGAACGTCGCGATATTGTCAGCCGTCTTCAGCGCGTCAGCGTAGCGGAAATCGATTTCATGCTGTCCGTGCGCAACTTCGTGGTGAGCGGCCTCCACCTCGAAACCCATCTGTTCGAGTACATCGACAATTGCTCGCCGCGCGTCCTCGCCCAGATCTACCGGCGCAAGATCGAAATAGGCGCCGACATCGTGAGTCGTCGTCGTCGCTTCGCCGTTCGGGCCTGTCTTGAACATGAAAAACTCGGCTTCCATCCCGGCGTTCATCGTGCTGAATCCCAGTTCCCTGGCACGGTCCAGCTGCCGGCGCAGCACGCGCCTCGGATCTCCATCGAAAGGCTGGCCGTCGGGAGTGTTGATGTCACAGATTAGCCGCGCCACACGGTTATCCGAATCGCCCCACGGAAACACCTGGAACGTGCTCAGATCCGGCGCGAGGAGCATGTCTGATTCCTCAATTCTCACAAATCCTTCGATCGACGAGCCGTCGAACATTATGTCCCCGTCGAGAGCCTTCTCGAACTGCGACCTCGGTATCTCGACGTTCTTGTTCACTCCGAGAATGTCGGTGAATTGAAGCCGCAGGAATCTCACGTTGCAGCTTGCCGCCAGCTCGAGGATGTCGCTCTTGCCTGCGCCCGACGTATCTGGAACCGCGCCGCGGCCACGTGCGTGAGACCTTGTTTTTGAAGGCACTATTCTCTCTGGGACAGTGGGAAAATGGAAACAACGAAGCTATCGGTGACTGCGGGAGGTGTCAAGCGAGGATTGCACTTCGTGCAAATATTCGTGTGAATTCCCCACAGAATTCAGCTGCGCGACCGCTCTTTGTATTGATTCGCGTGCGGGTTTGGCAATTTTTTGGCCGGCCCGCAAACGAAGAGCTTCGACTCTCTGGCCTGCGCGATGCATGCGGCCCTAGTAGGTTCTAGCGCATGACGCTCCCTCCGGCCCAGGAAGTCGTGTGTCCCTCCTGCGGCACTGCTGGCTCGAGCCGCTTCTGCGCCAATTGCGGAGCGTCACTCGAAGCCGTGACATGCAGCACCTGCGACGCGCCCCTGGGGCCGGGTGCAAAATTCTGCCACCGATGCGGCCGGCCAGCCGGCGGCAACGCGAACGCGGCTATTTCGCCGGCTGCAGGAAGCGGAGTTGCGTCGTCCCTGCCATGGATCGTCGCCGCTATTGCACTGGTGACGCTACTCGCATTCTTTGCCGGCAACGCGTTCAACTCCAAGCGCGCCAGCACTCTCGATGCGCCACAGAACGCTCTTCCGCAAGCCGGACTGGACGATCGCGGATCTGCTATTGTTGGTCAGGGTGGAATGGGCTCGCCGCGCGATCCGGATCTCACGCAAATTTCCCCGCAGGAACAGGCCGAGCGACTGTTCAATCGCGTCATGATGCTCAGTAGCCAGGGCAAGACTGACAGCGTGCAGTTTTTCGCCCCGATGGCAATCGGCGCCTACGAAAGGTTGACCCCCCTGACCCCCGATCACCGCTACGACATGGGGCGAATTGCCGAAGTGGCCGGGGTTCTTCCGATCGCGCGAGCACAGGCCGACACGATCCTTCGGCAGAATCCGGTGCACCTGCTTGGACTGATCCTCGGGGCACGGGTGGCAACTCTTTCCAACGAAGAAACGGGCCGGAAGAGCTTCGAGGCGCGACTCCTCGCCGCCTATGACGCCGAGTGGAAGCGGCGTCTTCCCGAGTATGAGCGACACGAGGACGACATCACCAATGCGCTCGCGGTCGCCCGTGGATCCGCTGGAAATACGAGATAGCGATTCGGGGGGAACCCGCAGCATGCCGCCAAACCCACGCTGACAAAATTATGGTCTTGACGCAGCCGCGTCGTCGCTGTATTCGCTGTCCTCGTAGCCTGCGGTGCGCCGAAGCCGTATGAGGCACGCGAACTGCAGCGTGGCAGCCGCAGGCTGCACCGCGCACCGAACAGTCAAAGGGGGGAAGTATGCCGAGAGGTGATGAGTCGAATCAGCCATACAGATTCGCCGATGATGACGATTCCGACGATCTCGGTGGGTTCAGCCGAGGAAAAAGGTCGTATGACGATGATGAAGATGAGGAGAATGGCGGGTGGGCCATCAACGAAGACCACAGTGATCGCCTCTGGGATAGTGCTGACGACGTCGACGATGATGACGAGGAAGAGGGAACTGCCACCGAAGGCGAGGACGTAGAAGAAGAGGAAGAAGAAGAGGCAGATCTATTCGGTGGCGGCGCTCCTCGCGGACGCCGCGGGCGCCCGAAGGGGTCGACGGCGGCGAATCGCGAGAAACAGCTGCTGGCCGCAACCCGTCCATCGCGTGACAGGCCGAATGAGTTGGCCGGTGACGACAGCAATCTGTTCGATGACGTGGATATGTCAGCTGCCGATTCCGCGAGCACGCCGCAGTCGGTCACGGGCGAAAGTGACGACGACAGCGAGCGAGCTCGCGGCAAGACTCGCGGAAAAAAAGACTCTGACCGCGAGAGCGGTGGCGATTCCGCCGCTCGGTCCGGAGGCCGCGGTGCAAAGTCAGGCGCAGCGAAGGGAGCGTCCGGAAGTTCGAGTGGAAGTTCGAGCGACAGAGGGGGCATGAAATCGGAAGGGCGGTCGTCCGGGAGCGCGGCGCAAAAATCCTCGGGCGCTTCCGCTGGCAGATCGGCTGGTACGTCGTCGTCCGGATTGGCACGTAAATCAGCAGCCAAGTCCGCGAGTAAATCAGGTACTGCGCCAGCTGGCAAATCATCGAACAGGCCGGCGGGGAAGTCTCCAGGCAAGTCCGCCACTAAGTCCGCTGGCAGAACTTCCAGTACGTCCGCTGCCGCATCTGCCGGTAAGACCGGTGCAAAAAAGAGCGCCACCGCTTCGCGTAGCGCCGGAAAGAGTGCCGCTCGAAAGGGCGGCGGATCAGCTGCAGGAAAATCGGCGTCGACGAAAGCCGGTGGACTCAAGACAAAAGTTCGCTCGGGTTCGGGCCGCACCGCCGCGAAAAAATCTTCACGAACAGCCGCCGGGAAAAGCAGCGGCCGCAAAAGCGCAGGCGGCGGACGAGCTTCGGGAGGTGGCATGAGCTCTGGAGGACGAAAGGCATCTGGAAGTCGAAAGAGCACAGGCGGGCGAAAAGCCCCAGGAGGCCGACGCCGCTAGGACAACCGCTCGCTCCATAGCCCTCCGACGTCGAGCGCTGCGAGCCTCCGTTCCGCATTACATTCGAGCCGGACATGTGAGCGGGAGGCGTACTCCTCCTCCGCACGTCCGGCTTCTTATTCAGAATAGGCCGCTTTTTCAGCGTCGATTGGCTTTCCACGAGGCGCGAGGACCGATGGACCAGAACGATAGTCGATGGCGAAAAGTGTTGATGTCCGGCGGCGCTCTCATCGGGGCCGTCGCGGCTTACAACGCGTTTGCGCGAAAGGGGGTGGATCCCCTCAACAATCTCATCGGCGGCGAAGAAGGCGGATTCGAATGGCGCGGCCGCCGTATCGCTTTTACGCGGCGCGGGAGTGGCCCGCCACTGTTGCTGATTCACGGAATCAACGCCGCGGCATGGTCGTACGAGTGGCACGACAACGTCGAGTACCTTTCGCGCGCGAACTCTGTCTATACGATCGACCTGCTCGGCTTCGGCCGCTCCGATCGGCCAGCTCTGCGGTACACCGCGCGGCTTTATATCTCGCTCATTTCAGACTTCGTCCATCAGGTCATTGGCGAGCCATGTGTGCTGGTCGCCACCTCGTTGTCCGGTGCGTACGCAATGGTACTTGCCGCCAGGGATCCCCAGCGTTTCCCGGCCATTGCTCTCATTGCGCCCACGGGATTGGTGCGACTCAACAAACCCGCCGGTGTTGGCGGCGAGGCAGGCAGATTGGCCGTCGAGACTCCAATCGTCGGAACGGCGATGTTCAACGGCCTCGTATCGCGCCGCAGCCTTCGCGCGTGGCTGGAAAAAACCTACGCGGATGACACGATTGTCACGAAAGATCTGGTGGACATTTACTACTGGACATCACACCAGCGCGGGGCCCGGCATGCCCCTGCTGCTTTCCTTTCAGGTCACCTCAACATCGATGTCAGGCAGGCGTTGCGGCGACTCACGCAGCCGACTCTTCTGGTGTGGGGAGAGCAAGGATCTGCAGTGCCGGTCGAGGAGTTTCGCGGTTTTCGCTCCGTCAAACCGGATCTCGAGCTTGCAGTGCTGACGCCTGCGGGTGACCTCCCGCAAGATGAGCGTCCTGATGATTTTAATGTTATCCTTTCCACATGGCTGAATCGCCTGTCACTCTCCTCCGCGCCCACTCTCGCCACGCTCCCTGGAACGCCCGAGGACTCGCCGCACACGTTACCGCACTTGTAGACGCGGCCGGCATGCGTCCGACGAACGCATCCGCGCGCGCTGCGCCGAGTGCACGATCGGTGCGGTTTTACGTTGCGAACGGGTTGCTCGACCGGCCGGAGGGTACAGGCACCGCCGCGACGTACAATTACCGGCACCTGCTTCAGCTTCTCTCGATCAAGATCAGGCAGCGAGAGGGACAGAGTCTCGACAATATCCGAGTCGAGATGAAAGACGTCACCGGAGACGCACTGGAGCGCAGGATTGCGACATCGCTCGCGCCCGCACTGGAATCCGGCGCGGACACTACGGTAGAACGTGAAGACGGTCATGCGCACAGCTGGCGCCGCGCACCGATTGCGGACGGCATCGAGCTTCATATCAGGGAAGACAGCCCGGCTTCTCGCGAAGAAGCCGTGATCGCGATGCGCGAAGCCGTTCGTGCCGCGTTAGGACGAGCGGATATCCGGTAACATCAGATAACGAGCACCCTTCTCGCCCCTCAAATGCTCGGCGAGAAGCTCCTTCGCGCGCACGACATCGTTCTTCTCCATCCAGTCCGCGATCACTATCCGACGCCCGCGGCCTTCGACAGC
>JALYOO010000292.1 GCA_030856845.1 Gemmatimonadota bacterium | reverse complement strand
AGGGGAACCGCTGCTTCCCGCGGGCCGGCGGAGCTCGCACCGCACGCACCTAATATCATCAACAGAGCGCAGCGCGCAGCGATCGGCGAATGTGACGTCATTGCGATCCCAAGATCGACACAGCTTCACGAAAAACAAAGGGCCGTCCATCGCGAACGGCCCTTTGGTGCTGCTTCATTCTGACAGGTCAGTTTTCGGTCTGGTCTCCTTCGTTGTCGTAGCCCAATGCATCCGCCTCACGAAATCTGTCGAGGATTCCTCCCACGAAGTCCGTTCCCTTCTCTCCGAAGTTCGTCGCGCCTGCCCATCCCCGATGGAACCACGAGCCAAGGTTGGGCCCATCCTCGGGACTGACTGCTCCGCTCGCCTTGTCAGGCGTCACGGGTACTCCCTGGTACTCCATTGCTACCTCCGGAATGGTGAACATCTCTTCTCCTTCTACGCCCGAACGACAAACAAGTTTCCCGCACGCACACCGCAATATGGACAGCGCAATAATAAGCGCCAGCACAACTTTGACGACCGTCTGGCGCTACAGGTGACATCAACTTTACGGCTTCGTAACTATTCGATGGAATCGGCCTGTATTCCCCTCGTTGCGAAGATTCTGGCGACTGCGTCCCCGATCTTGTTGTTGGGGGTACTGGCTCCCGCCGTCAGCCCGATTCGTACCGCTCCGTGGCCCGCCAGCCATGCCGGCTCGATCACATCCTGCTTCCCGCCGGGCGGCCGGTGGCAGATGGTTCCCGCCGCTGGGTCGATGGCCGAGGCGTCCTCGATGTGATAGGTGCGCACCTGCTCAGAGCATAGTGCGGCTAGAGAGATCGTGTTGCTGGAATTGAATCCGCCGATCACCACCATCACGTCCACCGGGTCGCGAAGGAGCTCGACAACCGCATCCTGCCTTTCCTGCGTGGCGCTGCAGATGGTGTCGAATGTCCGGAAGTTCGCGGCGGCGTATTCATCACCGTGGGCTCGAGCCATCGCCTGCCCGACCTCTACTCCGATGGCAAGGGATTCCCGGGCGAGCATGGTCGTCTGATTGGCGACGCCAATGCGACGGAAGTCCCGCTCCGGATCGAAGCCGTGTGACGCGGCGTGCGCGAAACGGGTCATCAGCTCCACAGCCGTCGCTCTGCCCTCGATGAAATCGCACACGGTGCGGGCCTCGCCCATGTCCCGCACCACGAAGTACTGGGCGCCCGGGTACTTCAAGGCCTGGGATGCCGTCGCACGGGTCTCTTCGTGGTAATACTTGCCGTGAATCAGCGAGGTGAAGCCGTCCCGCGCGTAGCTCTCTACGCGCTTCCATACGTTCAGGACCGAGCCGCAGGTGGTGTCAACCATCACGCACCCAATCTCCCGGAGCGTCTTGAAATCCTGAATCGTCACTCCGAAGGCGGGCAGGATTACCACGTCCCCCGGTTCGGTACCGCTGTAGTCGATACCCGCCGGTCCCGCCTCCAGGATCAGCACGCCCATGTCGCGCAGCTTCGCGTTGACGTGCGGGTTGTGGATGATCTCACCCGCCAGAATCACCCGCCGGTCGGGAAACTTGCGCCGGGTCTGATAGGCGTAGTCCACCGCCCGCTCCACCCCGTAGCAGAAGCCGAACTCCCGGGCGAGTCGCACCGTCGTGTCGCCCGCCGTGAGCGAATACTCCCGTGCCCGAAGCAGGTCTACCAGACGGCCGTTATAATCAGAGGCAAGCTCCGCCTGGACTTCGGCCTTGAGGCCGAAACCCTTCCGGAAATACACGTCAGGCGCCGCAGCCACTCCCACCGATGGTAATGCGGCTCCCGGGGATAGTCCGATGACCGAGGTCAACTCCTTTACCGGCGAGTCAGGCATATCACGCAATTTAGCAACGCACTGGCACCGGTGACGGATCTTCCGGGCGCGTCACAGGTCAATGGTACCCCCCGCGCGCTCGTTCGGCCGCCGGCAATCGCCAAAGGCGAAGCGATCGGCGTCGTCGCGCCATCCTATTCGCCGCGCGAAGGCCAGCTGATGCGGGGAGCCAAGGCGCTCGAGAGAGCCGGGTATACAGTCATTCTCGACCCAGACATCCTCGAGCTCCGCCGGTTTCAGCGTCGTCAGGATGAGCGGCGCGCCTCGAATTTCATGGGAATGTGGCTCGACCCACGCGTGAAAGCGGTGATCGGAGGCACCGGCGGCTACGGCGCAACGCGAATGATTCCGTATCTGGAGCCGGAAGTCTTTCGCCGGAATCCAAAGATTTTCGTCGGGTACTCGGATATCACCGCGCTTCACCTGTGGCTGATGCGCCAGGCCAATCTGAGAGTTTTTCACGGCCCGACGGTCGACGACCTCATTCCGATCGCCCGCGATCCCACCGTCAGCTCTCTGCTGACGGCAATGACCACACCCCGTCCCTCGGCGCGGTTCGGCCGCGATATCACC
>JALYOO010000282.1 GCA_030856845.1 Gemmatimonadota bacterium | reverse complement strand
TACGACGATGCAAAGGCGCGCGAGTTCGCGCCGTTCACTCTCACGCGGCCCGTATCCGAGCTTCGCGCAGGGGCGGAAATTATTCGCGCCCGCTGGGAGACAGTGGCGGGGATGCGCGCGACTGCGTTCATCGGCGCCGCTCACCTCGCGAACTTCGATGAGGCCGGCGCTCCTGCGTCAGTCAATGCGGGTGAGGACCTGGCGGCGGGCTCGCTCGTGGCCAACTCGAGGTTCGTCGTCGCGCTGGACGAATCAATCGGTGATGGAGCGGCGGCCTTCTCCTGCGAGGGCCGAGTATGCGCCGTGCGGCTGTCGCGTTCGACCTCGCTTCACGAGCTCGCGCGAGGAACGATCGATCTCGAAGCCATGGCCGAGGGAGTGCGCGCGGCGGAAATTCGTGGCCGCTGGCTGCCTGAAGTATGGAACCTGATCGGAGATCTTTCGGCTCAGCTGATGGACGACATCGCGGTTCTGGGGCCGAGGATGGCTTGTGGATCGCCGGGAAACGCCATCGTGATGGGCAACCATGAGGTCTACTGCGAGTCTGGCGCGCATGTCGAGCCGTTCGTGGTTTTCGACGCATCCGCCGGACCGGTCCTCATCAGGCGCGGAACGGTCATCTCCGCATTCACGCGGATAGTCGGACCGACTTACATCGGGGAGGGCAGCACCGTCATCGGCGATGCGATCAGGGCATGCTCCATCGGCGATGTCTGTAAGGTGCGAGGCGAAATATCCGGCATTGTCATGCTCGGACATTCTAACAAGGGCCACACCGGCTTTGTCGGCAGCTCCTACCTTGGGCGATGGGTGAACCTTGGCTCGGGGACAACGACCAGCAACCTCAAGAATACCTATGGCTCGGTTCAGCTATGGACCCCGACAGGCCTCCGGGACACCGGCCTGCAATTCGTGGGAAGTCTCCTTGGCGACCATGCCAAAACCGGCATCGGCACGATGCTTACCACCGGGTGCGTCGTGGGTGCCGGCGCCAACGTGTTCGGATCTGGAGTGACTCCAAAGCGCATCCCGCCGTTCGCCTGGGGAGATCGCGAGCCATACGGTCGGTTCGATGTCGAGAAATTCGCCGAAGTCGCGGCGAGGATGATGGCGCGCCGTCACGTGGTGCTTGGCGAGAAGGGCCGCCGGCAACTTGTGGATTCGCATGCAGCCAGCGAGCCTTCGGGATGAAGCTCTGTGTACTCGGCAGCGGAAGCCGCGGCAACGCCATACTGATGCAGGCCGGCTCGACGAGAATCCTGATCGACGCGGGGTTCGCTCCACGGACCATTGGCCGGCGGCTCGAGATGGTCGGCGTCGCGCCCCAGTCGATCTCCGCGGTTGTCGTGACGCACGAGCACATCGATCATTCGCGAGGAGCGGCAGGCGCGGCTGCGCGGTGGGGGTGGACTGTCTTTGCCACGGCTGGCACGGTTGGAGCGTGCCTCGATCTCGCCGAGACACCGGTGCAATCGATCGGAATGACCGGACACTTTTCAATCGATGATTTCGAGATCGACACTGTCCGCACGTCGCATGACGCTGATGAGCCGGTCGCAGTTGTCGCTACGTGCAGAGAAACCGGGGCCCGGGCGGCGATAGTCTACGACCTCGGTGTGATGACCGAAAACGTCCACCGCGCAGTCGATCGCTGCGATGTTCTCGTAATGGAATCCAACCACGATCCCGAGATGTTGCGCAATGGGCCCTACCCGTGGGTACTGCAGCGTCGCATTGCCAGTCGCCACGGGCACCTGAGCAATCACAGCGCCGCGATCGCCACGTCAAGGTGCGTTCACCGCGACCTTCGGCATGTTGTGCTGGCTCACCTCAGCGAGGTGAACAACACTCCGGAGATCGCCGGGGGCGCGATGCGCGACGCGCTGAGACGGACGACGTTTCGCGGCCAGGTGACATCCGCGGTGCAGGATTTTCCATCCGCCACGGTTGGGCTTGCGGGATCGAGGAGATTCGTGCCCGTGCAGTTGTCGCTCGGACTCTGACACCTTCCCAGGTTACCAGTTATCGGCGAGTCCGACGCCTCAGCATGTTTTCGCGAGGCGACCTAGCGATTCCCTTTTTCAGCTGAGAGCGCGGCCTCGAGAGACTGAAAGAGTCCGCGAATGTCGTCGGTTGTGGTTCTGAAGCCCAGCGTGCACATCCGCAATGAGAACGCTCCGCCCAGTCGGGTAGAGGATATGAGGAACCTGCCTTCCGCCACGACGCGACTGTTGATTCGTTCGTTGAGTGCGTCCACATCATCGCCCGAGGCCGCCAGTCCTGGTCGCACCCGGAAGCACACGATACCGAACTGAGCCGGACAAAGAAGCTCGAAATTGCTCGACCCCTCGATCAGGGATTGCAGCAACCGCGCCCTCTCCATCGCGTCGCCAATGGCTGCACTGATCGCGTCAGTGCCGAAGTAGCTGACCGACAGCCATACTTTGAGCGCGCGCGAGTATCGCGTGAGCTGTTCTCCGCGATCCGCAAAGTTCACGTCCTCCTCGCCGGGCTCGACGTCTCTCAGGTATTCCGGCATGATGCGAAACGCCGACTCCAGTACTCTTGTATCGCGAACCATCAGGCATCCGCACTCGAACGGAACGAACAGCCACTTGTGCGGGTCCAGCGTGAGACTGTCGGCCCGCTCAATTCCGCTTAACAGCCGCTTGCCATCATCGGTCAACGCAGCGAACCCCGCGTACGCGGCGTCCACATGCAGCCAGAGCCGCTCGGCACCGCACAAGTCGGCGATTTCGTGCAGCGGATCTACCGAGCCGGTGTTGGTCGTGCCCGCACTCGCCACCACTACGAAGGGAACGCTCCCGTCTTTCCGGTCCTCTGTTATCGCGTTGGCCAACGCTTCCGGTCTCATCCTGAAGCGTTCATCCATTTCGATCATGCGCACGTTGCCCCGCGAAATACCCGCGATCCACGCTGCGCGCACGACAGAGGAGTGCGCTTGTTCGGAGGTGTACACGATCAGGCGGCGGATATCTGCGCCCGCCTCGACGGCAGCATGTCGCGCGGCAACCAGGGCGGTGAGGTTGGCGGCTGATCCGCCAGTCGTGAGGAGTCCGCTCGAGCCCTGAGGCAAACCCATCCAGTCGCGAAACCATTCGAGCACAACCATCTCCAGCTGATTCGGTCCGGAGGCAACCGGCCACACTCCCGCGAAAAAATTGTATCCGGTCGCCAGCCAGTCCCCGAGCACCGCGGGAAACGTCGGGCAGCTCGGCACATAGGCGAGAAAACCAGGATGAGGCTCGCGCGCGTGGAACGGGAACACACTGCTGCGCAGTACCGCCAGCAGCTCCTCGAAGTCGCGTGGCGATGCCGGCGCAGGTGACCCTAGAGCATCGTTGAGGCTGGCGCGCGTCGCCCCTGCAATCACCGGCTCGCTACGGATTGTCGCCAGGTGCTCTGCTACGACGTCGGCGACGCGGTGCCCGAGGCGCCGCATAGTCGCGTGGTCCAGATCCAGAGGGGAACGCGACACCGCGGCGCGATCAGTGCCGGTCAAACGCAGCCGCAGACTCGAGGCTTTTCATTCCATGGAACGCGCCGAAAGTTGTGCGGCCATCGCGCGAGTACGGCTGCATCGGTGCACTGAGGCAGGACAATGTTCCGATGATCAGCCTACTTCAACCTGAACGGTATGGAGTACTCGGTGTTCTCCCACTGCATGCGCAGCAGGCCGCCGCTGCCGCGCGGAACCACCGCAATGCTGAATTGCTCCACGTCTTGCGGCAACCGAGATTGAGCGAGGTCTAGCCGGGTGAAGTCGCGCGTGACGTCGTACTCCGT
>JALYOO010000276.1 GCA_030856845.1 Gemmatimonadota bacterium | reverse complement strand
ATCGACCAGCTCGCGTGCACGACGTTGCTCGCGGCGACGAGAATCGCGCGATCGCTCTGCATCACAGAGGGAATCGATCGCGCCATCTGCGTATCGGCCGAGTTCTTTCCGATGCATGCGGGCCGCGAGGCGATCTTCAACTGCACTTCGGACGCAGCCTGTGCCGTGCTCATCGAGCGCGCGGGTGTTCGGAACCGGCTGGTAGCCGCCAACACCGTCACCAAAGGCTACTACTGGGACGTCGATGCAATGCGTGACGAGATCGTCGCGTCGTATTTCCCGACGTCACGCTTCGTCGTTCAGCGGACAATCGATCAGGCGGGATGGAAGCCCGCCGACGTCGACTGGATCATTCCGCACAACGTGAGCATGCGCAGCTGGCAGGTTCTGTCCGGTTTGTTGCGCCTTCCCAATGCGCGCCTGTGGTCGGAGAACATTGCGCGCCACGGCCATACCCTGGCAGGAGACAACTTCATCAACTACCGGGACGCTCTCGACAGCGGGTCGATCGAGCCCGGCCAGCGTGTGCTCATGTTCTCCTACGGCTTCGGCGCCCACTGGACCGGCGTGGCGGTGGAAGCGTGATGAACACCCGGGAAGTTGTGTTTATCACCGGAGCCACCGGCCTCGTCGGGCGCGGCGTCCTGGAGGGAATGCTGGAGCTCGACGACGACATCCGCGCCCTGGCACTCGTCCGAAATGAAGGCGGATGGCAATCGTTGTCTGCGCGGCTCGGTCACCTTGCGGCCCGTGTGAGCCCCATCATCGGAGACCTCACCAGCCGCGGGCTCGGTCTCGATGACGAGGCCCGGCTCGTTCTCACGAGACAAGTAACCGCCATCGTCCACGCCGGCGCTGATACGAGCTTCTCCCGGCCGCTGGCTCAGGCGCGGCTCGTGAACACTGAAGGGACTCGCGAGATGCTCTCGATAGCGAGAGACTGCGGGCGCCTCGAGCGATTCGGGTACGTGAGCACCGCTTTTGTCGCGGGACGCCAACGCGGCCTGGTTCTCGAGGGCGACAACGGAGCGGCCGCGGGATGGGTCAATGGTTACGAGCGCTCGAAGTACGAAGCCGAGGCGCTGGTGCGAGAGAGCGATACGGACTGGGTGATCTTCCGCCCAAGCACGATCGTCTGTCGCGACGACGAGGGCTCGGTGGAGCAGATCAATGCGGTACACCGTGCGCTCCGCATCTATCACCGTGGTCTTGCGGCGATGATGCCCGGCGACCGCGACGATCCATTCGACGTTGTGACCGCCGACTACGTCAGTAGCGCCATCGCGCGGGTGATGCGCGACCCGCTGGCGACACGTGCCACTCTGCACCTCTGCTCAGGAGACAACGCGATCCCGCTGGGCGAGCTCATCGACACGGCGTACGACGTGTGGGACTGCGATCCCGCGTGGCGGCGCCGCGGCATAGAACGCGCCGTCCTGACCGACCTCGATACGTACACCCTTTTCGCCAACGCGGTGATTGAGACGGGTGACGCGCGACTCGGCGCAGTACTGTCCTCGCTCTCGCATTTCATTCCCCAGCTCGCGCTGTCCAAACGCTTCGACACCTCCGTCGCCGAGCGGCTGGTGGGATCGGCCGCGCCACCCGTGCGGAGTTACTGGCAGTCAATGGTAAGGCAGCTGCTGGCCTCGAACTGGACGGCGGCGAACGCATCAGCCGCGAGAATGGAGGCCGTATGACTGCCACCAGTCAGGCGTTCGTTGACCAGATGGTGAAATGGGTCAACACGAGGTTCGATCCGGCGCACGAGATACACGCCGGCACACCGCTATTCGGGGCCGGGCTCATCGACTCGATTCGGATTCTCGAGCTGATCGCTTATACCGAGGACGCTATCGGAGGGATCATCCCTGATTCGCGAATCAGGATGGACAACTTCCGTACCGTCACCCGCATCGCTGAAGCGTTTGTCGAGGAGAGCAATCATGTGGCGGCCTGAAGAAATAGTGGCCGTGCTTCGCGCGCGCGGCGAGCTGTGGGATACCGCGCCCGGTCTCACCGGAATGCGAGGGCCTCTGCTTGCACTGACGCGCGGCGTACAATCCACACTCGCGGCATTCGCCGCGACAGAGACGGATGATGAGTGGTGTGTGCCGCCCGGAATCGCGCTCGAGACGCTGGAGCGGGCAGAGTACTTCGCATCGTTCCCGCAATGGCTCACAGCCATATCACACTTGAGCGGCGACGAGGACGTGCTGGAAAGAGTGGCGACAGCGGCATCGCCCGCAGCTGCAGCGCGCCAGGCAATGGCCCCGGCATCGGCGGCACTATCGCCCGCTGTCTGCTATCACACCTACGCTGGGCTTGAGGGTTCCTCGATCGAGTCGCCACGGATCATGACGGCCGAAGGCACCTGCTGGCGCCATGAAGGTCATCGTCTCCTGACCCTCGAACGAGGTTGGGCTTTTCGGATGCGGGAAATCGTATGCGTAGGCACCGCGGCCCACTGCGAGGAATTCAGGCAGCGCGGGATGGCCCGCGCCATCGATCTGGCAGGATCACTCGGGTTGCTTGTCGATACGGTCGAAGCCGGCGATCCGTTCTTCGCGCCGACTGCACGCGGCCGGGCTGTTCTGCAGCGCGTGAAGTCGTTGAAGCACGAGCTGACGGTGCGGTTTCCCGACGGACGGCCGCTGGCGATCGCTTCGTTCAACAACCACGAGCGTTTCTTCGGCCAGGCCTTCGATATCGCGCTGTGCGACGGCTCGCCCGCATCGAGCGCATGTGTGGCGTTCGGGGTGGAGCGATGGGCTCTCGCAGTACTCGTCGTGCACGGACCGCGGTGCGACAACTGGCCGGCGGCGCTTTTCACCCCGGCTCATGCGCTCATACCGGAGCATCAATGCTGACCGCATCTTCGATGAGAGCGTCGTCGCTCTACGCTCGAAGCGCTTCGGCCGCTGATCGCGGAGTGTGGTCGGTCGAGAGGGACATCGCATGGTCGTCCATCGACTCCGTTCGCGCTCACGCCAGGCCTGAAATTCTCACGGCGCTCCGAGATGCCGCGCTGATCGAATCCTACCATCCTGTCAATCTCGCGCGACTGATGAAAGCAACATGGGACGACGTGGACGCCTCGGTCGTTTTCTCGCTCGAGCTGTACGAAGGGTTCAAGCACTTTCACGCGTTGCGAACATACCTCGAGGCGATCCGCTACGAGCCCGCGATTACCGACGAAGAGCTCGTCGACATACGGCGGGATCAGTCAGGGGTCGAGCTCGACCCGGACGAGGTAATCGACCGGCTGGTGGAGTTCATGCTCTCCGAGCACCTCGCGCACTATTTCTTCCGCCGGCTTGGCGAGCAGTCCGAGGAGCCCGTGCTGTCGGATCTGCTGTCGAAGATCGCAGCCGACGAAGTGCGCCATGCCCAGAGCGCATCCGACCTGATCGCAAAGCGCATATCGGCGAATTCATCGCTGATTCCGCGAGTGCTCGACGCCGCGCTGCATTTCCATCACTTCGGCGAGCAGGCAATCGGGACAGTTCCCGTTGCGGAGGCGGGAGATCCGATCGCCATCCAGACTTTCGCCCGGCGAATCGAGCGGCTGTGCGGAGTACGTCTGGTGGATCACATCAAACAGGGTTTCTGACCCCGGAGCCATATGCCACTAGACAACGCCGAAATTTCGCTCCTCAACTTCTATCGCGCGTCCGAGCTGCATGGCGGACTGATACTTGGCCAGATGGTGCGAAGAACGCGTGAGCCGGAGCTCATCCTGCAGCTCACGCGGCACAGCGCCGAAGAGGTATCGCACGCCCTGCTCTGGACCGAGACGATCATCGCGCTCGGCGGACGACCTGCACCCGTGCGCGATACCTATCAGAACAGGTATGTCGAGGCAGTAGGCACACCGATCAGTCTGCTGGAGGTGCTTGCTCTCACGCAGGTTTTCGAACGACGAGTGTATCGTCATTTCACCCTTCACCTGAGACGCCCTGATGTGCATCCGGTCGTCGCGGCAACGCTGCGGCGGATGCTGGATGAGGAGCGTGGGCACCTGTCGTGGGTGAAGCACTGGCTCGACCAGCAGGCGGATCAGCACGGCGCGCTGGTGCGCGACGTGATTCGTCGCTACGCTGCCGCCGACCAGGGCATCTATGAAGCGCTGACGGCGGAGTATGGTTTCCGGAGCGCAGCATGACATCGTCAGTGACAGTGACGCGACCTGCGGTACGCGCAACCGCCGCGGCTCCGGTACGCGGCCGCGTACGCCGGCGAAAGCTCGAGGGTGCGCAGGCGGGCAAACTGTATTTCGCCCAGGTGAGGGAAGATCCCCTGTTGGAGATCGACGCTCTCGCCGCTGAGGAAGACGACACAGTGGTGATTGTCGGATCCGGCGGGTGCACTGCCTTGTCGCTCCTCGCTGCGGGAGCGGGAAGGGTGGTGGCCGTGGACCTCAACTCCTCACAAACAAGCATCATCGAGCTCAAGGCAGCCGCGATCGCCGTGCTGGACCTTGGCGAAGCGACAAGGTTCCTCGGCGGAGCCGCGATGAATCCCGAGACGCGGCTCAGGATCTACTCGGCTCTTCGCTCACAAATGTCGATGGCCGCCGCGGATTACTGGAACGCCAACCTCCCGATGATTGCAGACGGGGTGATCGCATCTGGCGTCAGCGAGCGTTTCATCTCCGGGCTCGCATCGGTAATGCGCAAGCTTGTCCATCCGCGCGGTCGTATCGAGCGCCTTCTTGCCTGCAAAACCATCGGACAGCAGCGGCACCTTTACGACAGTGAATGGGACAGCCGCCGCTGGAGGCTGCTTTTTCGCGTGCTGCTGAATCGCTGGACACTCAACCGTACTTACGACCCGCAGTTCTTCGCAAATGTAGAGAACCCGAGTTTCAGCGAACATTTCAGACTGCTGTTCGAGCACGCGCTGTGTGACGTGCCGGTTGGCTCGAACTACTTCCTGCACTTCATGCTCACCGGCGCCTACCCCATCGACGCCGCGGGCGGACTTCCCCCTTATCTCGACCCGGTGAACAATCGGACGATCGTCGAGGGCAAGGCACGACGGTCGAGTCTCGAGCTCGTGGACGGGCGCCTTCAGGATTACCTGTCGTTGTGCGGCGACAGC
>JALYOO010000269.1 GCA_030856845.1 Gemmatimonadota bacterium | reverse complement strand
CTCTACATCGTCGCCAGCTCTCCGCCGCACCGCTCGCAGTACCACTCTGTCGGATAGTTGGGCGTTCCGCACTCAGGGCACTTGAGCGTCTTCGCCTGTTCAGCGCGTGAGTCAGCTGCCTTCGCCGCCTTGCCCCCTGTCGCCGTAGCGACCGGCGACGCCGGGGCCTGCGAAGCCTTGCCTGTCGCGGCGCGGGATCCGCGCGGCCCCTCGTCCGTGCCAACAGCTGACCCAGACGATGAAATGCCACGTGCAGACGTCGGCGGCGAGGATGGCGTTGCCGCGGATGATCTCGAGCTTGTCGTCGTATTCGCTGATTGCGCGGCATCACCTCTACCAGACGAGGATCCGCTTTCCGGCGAGCGCGCTTTGGTCGTCGGCGTCGCAACACCATTGCCGGCCGACCTCGGAGTGCTGTCCTGCGACCCGGCGCCGTCAGCACCCGGGGATTCAGAAGTACCCATCCCGGCACCGCGCCCTGATTCAGCCCGCAGCTGATCCGAGTCTGAACCGACGCTCGCGGATGGTCCCGCCCCGGAAGCGCCAACCTCACTCAGCTTCTGGATTCCGCGCAGCTCGGCGAGCTGATTGTCCAGCGTCTCGCGGTCGCCCGCCGTCTTCTCCAGGTCGCGTTCAGCTTCGACGCGCATTTCCTCCCACTGAGCCGGCTCGTATTCTCCGACGACGGCCCGTAACTCCGCTTCCTGGAGAGCATCGCGCCGCAGATCTTCGTCGCGCGCGACTTCCACGAGACGCGACGACAGGGCGGTAATGCTTAGCTGCAGTTCCTCCGCGTGACCTCGCATATCGCTAATGACGCGCTCGAGGCGTGATCGGTAATCTCCGAACACCCGCTGGAATACGTGGTCCGCCGTCGACTCTCTCTTCGTCTCCAGCGTGGCGAGCCACTGTTCGTATTGCTGCCTCTCCGCGATCAGCGCCCGCAGAGCATCGAGCGCGTTCGTTTTCGCTTTCGTCATTCCAAGGCCTCGCTAGCCAAGAGCAGCGCGTTCCAGCGCCGCGTCAGTGATTAATCTGTGAACGACATGACCGCCGACGACAGTGCACACCGCGCGCCCTGTCATGGTCATTCCGGTGAACGGGGTGTTGCGGCCCCGAGTCAGGAACTTCGACGGATCAACCCGCCACTTCCTGGTTGGGTCAAAAACAGTGACATCTGCCGCGGATCCGCGTCTCAGGCTACCCCCCGGCAGCCCGAAGAGTTTCGCCGGCGCGCAGGACATCTTCTCGACAAGTGTCGCGAAGTCGATGTGGCCGGTCTCAACGAGGCTCGTGACGCAGACGGCGAGGGCGGTCTCGAGCCCCACTATTCCATTCGGCGCGTCGGCAAACTCGCGCTCCTTTTCGTCGTAGTGATGCGGCGCATGGTCAGTCGCAATCATGTCGATCGTGCCGTCCCTGACTGCTTCCCGCAGCGCCTGCACATCGCGTTCAGCTCGAAGCGGAGGATTCATCTTGGCGTTGGTATCGTACGACAACACCCGCTCTTCCGTCAGTGA
The DNA here is from genome assembly GCA_030856845.1 of Gemmatimonadota bacterium. GTDB lineage: Bacteria > Gemmatimonadota > Gemmatimonadetes > Gemmatimonadales > Gemmatimonadaceae > UBA4720. The sequence goes on along the minus strand of JALYOO010000269.1, from coordinate 773 downwards.
AATGTGGTGCGGACAGACTTCGGCGGTGACGTTGATGCCGCGTTCCTTGCCCCATCGAATGAGCTCCACCGAGCCGTGCGTGCTCATGTGCGCGAGATGCACGTGACCGCCCGTACGCCGCGCAAGGAGGATATCGCGGATCACCATGATCTCCTCCGCCTCCGACGGAATGCCCTTGAGCCCGAGCCTGGCGCTGACCATTCCCTCATTCATCGCGCCGCCCATCGAGAGCGTCGGCTCCTCGCAGTGGTCGATGACCGGAATTCGAAAAGTGCGGGCATACTCGAGGGCGGTCCGCATCAGCTGCGCGCTGACGACAGGGCGCCCATCGTCGCTCATCGCGACAGCCCCCGCCGCGACCATCTCCCCAAACTCCGCCAGGGTTTCGCCCTTCTGGCCGACGGATATCGCGCCAATCACGTGAACCCGGGCGGCTTTAGCGCGTTGCGCCTGCCTGATGATGAATCCCACCGCGGCCTGGTTGTCAGTCACAGGATCGGTGTTGGGCATCGCGCATACGGCGGTGAACCCACCGGCTGCCGCCGCGTGCGCGCCACTGGCAATCGTCTCGACGTCCTCGCGACCCGGTTCGCGCAGGTGGCAGTGAACATCTATGAAACCTGGCGAGACAATGCACCCGGCGCAGTCAATCTCTTCGGCCTCGTCCGGCGTGCCGAGACGTCCGCCCAGACTCCGGATCTGGCCCTCGTTGACGAATAGGTCGCCGATCTCATCGAGTCCCTGTGATGGATCGAGCAGTCGCCCGCCGCGGA
>JALYOO010000255.1 GCA_030856845.1 Gemmatimonadota bacterium | reverse complement strand
GTCATGCGGTGGCGCCACTCTCGCGAAAGCGCGAACTGGCAGCGGAAGTCCGTAGTAACTGGTGGGCACGCACAACGCCTGGTAGTTAATCGACGACGCGGGCCTGCCAGTCAGAACTTCCGCCATCAGCCGCGCGACGCCCCTGCGTGAAGCGCCGACGGCGATGCCAGCGCGCGCGAATAGCTTCAAGGACCCGGACTGAACCGAGTCCAGCAGGCAGCGGGCTCCGGCATTGCGGGACCGCAGTGCCTCCAAAGCGCCGACCGACGCGAGCGGATCTTTAATCTCGATAAGCAGCGGGGTCGACGGGAACGCTTCGAGCACTTCATCGAGGGATGGTATCCGATGCCCCATGCCTTTGCACGGAAACGTCTTGCCCCCATCGAGCGTGAAACGCGCGCCCGCATCGAGCTCTCTCAGCTCGGCGAATGTCATGCGGGCGACCTCACCGGTTCCGTCGGTGGTGCGGGTTACGCGCGCATCATGAAAGACTAGCGGTATGCCATCGGCCGAAACGTGAACGTCGAACTCGATTGCATCGGCACCGGCGGCTACCGCCTGGGCGAACGATTCAATCGTGTTTTCCGGAGCGTGTGCCGAGTTCCCGCGGTGTCCTATGACGGGACGAGCGGTGGGGTCGAGCAGAACATTCACTCTGAAAAAATAGCGGCTGCAACGAAACGGAGCGGCGCACCTTATGGCGCGCCGCTCCGTTTCGAATTCACATCAGGTCAGAACGTCATCTGCAAACGGGTCATGATCAGCCGTCCAATGAACACTCCCTGACTGAATTCGCGGTGCTTGTTGTTGAGGAGATTCGTTCCGTTGAGCGCAACGAGCGCACCGTTGAGGAAGGCCGGACGAAATGATATGCCGGCGTCGATCAGAGTATAGGGCTCGATCGCGCCGCCTACGAAAGCCAGCGTACTGAAGCCATCTACGTGTCGCTCGCGCAACTCGGCGCTCAATCCATTCTCAATATTCCGATAGTTGATTGCGAATGAATGCTTGTTGGCTGGCGCGTTAAGCGAAACGTCTTCGCGCGTACCAAGATCAGCCTTGGAGAAAAGCTTCTTGTTGACATAGGAATAGGTTCCCTGCACCGAAAATCCGCCGTCAAGAAGTACCTCGAGGCCCAGATCGCTTCCCCACAGGCTCAGATCCTTGTCGTAGCTGCGATACGCTACAATGACGTCGTTGCCCGCATTGGGAGTATCGAAGTTCACGACTCCGATGGGGCATCCGGCTTGGGCAGTCAGAGAACAGGCGACAGTTGGATTCGTACCTGGCAGGGAGCCGGCAAGCGCCGCAGCCACCGGACCGGCTGCCGCAGGCGGGAGCCCGATCGTCGGGAAGAACCCCGCCAGCTGACTGCCGAGATACGCGCCAAGTGCCGTTCCGTTGAGGAACACGAGGGGGGTCTCGAGCTGGAGCGGCCCGACGAAGTTTTCCCGTCTGTCACGCCATACGTCCAGTGATATCTGGAGGCGTTTGCCTATGAGTCCCTTGTATCCCGCTTCGATGGCGTTGTGGATCGTCGGCTTCGGGCGATCGATATCCAGGAGCTGCGAAGCGGAAACCGGAAACGCAGGAGCGCCCGGTACGCCCGGAATGACCAGCGTTGTTCCCACTTGCTCCGCGGTAGGCTGCCTGGAACCGATAAAATTGGCAGTAGCGTTGGCGACAATCGCAGCCTGTCCAGCTGCTACGTTGGGAGGAAGACCCGCGGCGATGAACTGGGCGGTAAACGACGCTGTCAAACTGGCTATAACCCCCGTCCTCGCAGCGGCGAACGAGTTCGCGAACGGGTTCGCGGCAACGAAAGCTCCGGTCCCCCCGAAAGCGGGGAAGACTTTCATGCAAAGACTGCCGACACCGGTAGCGCAGTCCCTGCGGAACTGGAACCCGGTCTCCGGCGTACCGAGCGCACGGATATTCACCAGCGCGGTTCGTGAAGCGACCAGGTCGAGGAAAAGGTTGTTCGTGCTGGGAGTCGAGAACGCGCGGTTGTACGTCAGGCGAAAGTTCTGATCCTCTACCGGCTTGAATACCAGAGCAACGCGGGGAGAGAACACGGCGTCTTCCAGGCGGCTGTGCTTGTCGACACGCGCTGCGGTCGTGAGCTCGAACATCCTCGACAGCGACGTAACCGAGTGAACGTACCCCCCTACTTCGGTTATCTCGTCGTCGTCGTCGTTGCGCCCGTTGATCGTGCCTTCCGTCCTCGGAGTCGTGTGGATGTAATCAACACCATACACAAAGCGCTGCCGCTCACCGAAACCGAGTGCGTGTTGCACCTGCGCCGCGATCTGTCTCGACCGGTCGATGATGCAGGCGTCATCGGCGACGTCCGGACAATTGGTCGCCGTGCGCACCTTCTGCAGCAAGTAGGTTCCGCCAGCGTCGCTGGTGTTCATGAACACCTGCCCGAAGAGCTGGTCGTATCGCGCGCGGAGCTGGTAGGTCTGATACACCCAGTCTTTGACCTGCGCGGGTCCCAGGCCGGTCGGCTCGACAGCGCTGCCGGCCTGACTTCTACCGTAGTTCGCGATGATCTCACTGGCCGGCGTCGGACGGAAGTCGAGACGCACTTCTCCGCCATGCCGGTTGAGATCGCGCTCGCGCGCCTTCTGCTCGCCGATCGTATCCTGCGCCAGAAACGGCCATTCCTCTCCGCGGAATCCCTCGTACGCGAGCTTCAATCCGAGCTTGCTGGTCGGTGTCCAGGCGCTGCGAATCGAGCCGCGCAGCACACTCTGATTCCCGCCGTCGACGGTCACGGTGGTTCCCTGAGAGCTGAATGGCGACTTGGTGAAGAGCGCCATCACCCCGCTAGCGGTGTTCGGGCCATAGAGCGCTGCGCCGGGTCCGAGGACTACCTCGATCCTCTCGATGTCTTCATTGGTTGTGGTGGACAGATAAGGGATGTTCACCCGCAGCGAAGGAACGAACGCAAACCGGTTATCGGTCAGCGTCATCAGCGAGCCGGAAAAGATGTTGTTGAATCCGCGCGAGACGATGTTCGCGCGAATGAGGCCCCCGCGCGCCACGTCGATACCAGGCAGGGCGGCGACATGATCGGCGACGCTGATGGACGGGCGGTTGCTCACTTCCTCGGAGCTGACGATGGAGATCGACGCAGGAGCATCGCTGATTTTCTCTGGCCGGCGCGATGCAGTCGTTACGACTTCCTGAAGCCGACTCACGGCTTCGCCAAGTGTAAGATTGGCAGTCGCGACAAGGCCGCTGCCAACAGTTACGTTCTCAACTATCCCCGGTGCATAGCCGAAGAGTCGCGCGCGAACCGTATACGTTCCCGCCGGCACGTTGGCTATCCGGAACTGACCGTCGCCGGCTGTGCGACCGGTGGCGATCTGGGTGGTCGGGCCAGACAGCACGAAGACTTCGACTCCGGAGATACCAGCTCCTCCGGCGCTCGAAACCTTTCCTGCAACCGTGCCTGTTTGCGCGGCAGCAGGAAGCGCAATCGCCATGAATGCGGCGACGAGCAACATCAGGTTCCGGTGTGAGATCATGAGCTACCTCGAGTCGGTGTAAGAGGCTCGGTCGGCAAGGTACGTGCGAGGCACCCGCGGCGGCCAGTCGCCATAGCTAAGGGCGAAAACGCTTGGCGTCAAGTACGGGGTGAGGCACCCCAAAACTCACTTACTTTGCTCATACATTCGAACGGGTGAATATGTTTAGAGGAAGGAGCACGACATGAGCACAACGGTTCAGCCACCAGTGGTACAGCGCGAATACCACCCCGATGTGCGCGATGAAAGCGGCATCACATCCACTGTCGCGCCCCGCACTCCTGAGCGCGAGAGACTCATCTCGCTCGACGTATTCCGCGGATTGACCGTCGCGGGCATGCTGCTGGTGAACAACCCCGGCACGTGGGGCGCGATCTATCCGCCGTTCGAGCACGCAGCTTGGCACGGATGGACGCCCACCGACATGATCTTTCCCTTCTTCCTGTTCATTGTCGGCATCACGACTCACCTCTCGCTCAATGCGCGACGCGATCGAGGCGATGACAATGGCGCGCTGATACGTCAGGTGCTCCGTCGGGGAGGGATAATCTTCCTGCTTGGACTGCTCATGTCGGCATTTCCTTTCTATCAATGGGGGAGCATCGAAGGCATCGCGGATCCCTCTGTCCTCGACCGGATAGCCTGGCGGTGGGATCACGTGCGGATATTGGGAGTGCTTCAGCGCATCGCGCTGGTGTATGTGGCATCGGCCCTGTTGACGCTGCGAACGACGCTCAAGCAGCAGGTGATCATCCTCGCTGTACTACTATATGGTTACTGGTTCGCCATGACGCTCATCCCGGTTCCCGGCAAGGACATCGGCGCGCTGACGCTTGGCGACAAGAGCGAGACGCTCGCCGCTCACATCGATCGGGCGATCCTCGGTACAAAGCATATCTGGACGGGGAGCGTCACCTACGACCCCGAAGGCATCCTGTCCACGCTGCCCGCGATCGGGACCGCGATCCTTGGCGTGTTCGCTGGCCGCTGGATCGCCCAGCGACGTCCGCTCATAGAACGGATAGCGGGTTTGCTCGCCGTCGGGTGCCTCGGCATGGTCCTCGGCCTCATGTGGAACTGGTCGTTCCCCATCAACAAGAACATCTGGACCAGCTCGTACGTTCTCTTCTCGGCGGGGATGGCATGCGTCACTCTTGGCACGATCATGTGGATCATCGAAGCGCACAATGTCCGCTGGTGGACGAAGCCCTTCGTGATTTACGGGGTGAACCCGATCGTCGCGTTCGTGGGCTCCGGTGTTCTCGCGCGGCTGATCTACACGCTATGGAAGGTGGAGTACAACGGAAAGCCCACACCGGTACAGGGCGTGTTCTACAACGAGGTGTTTGCTGGTTGGCTCGAGCCGCGCAATGCATCGCTTGCTTTCGCTCTCACAACGGTCCTCTTCTGGTTCGCGATCCTGGCGTTCATGTATCGGCGGAAGATCTTCCTCAAAGTCTGATTGGCGGAGTCGCTGCGTTACGTCTGAAGATCATTAACCACAGATGGCACCGATGGCACCGATGGCACCGATGTAACAACGAAAACAAAAAGAAAAAAGGGGGAACTGCGCGACGAAAGCAGTTCCCCTTTTCTTTTTTTTCTTGCTTTTTATATTAGTGTCATCAGTGTCATCGGTGGTTTAGAATTCTCGTTGCATCGGAACCGGAATCAACGGGTTCCCCCGGGATTCAGCCTTCGCAGTACGTCGCCCAGCGCCTGGATCTCGCGACCGTACGCCGCCCAGTCGCCCGCACGCTGCGCCGCCAACGCACGATCGTAATGCGCGCGCGCTTCGCTGATCAGCGCAGTGCTCGTCGCCCCGGGCGCCGGCGTGATAGCGCGAGCAGAATCCGCGCGTGTCTGCGGGACAGGCCGGGCGCCCGCAGCAGCCGAATCGGCTGCCAGCTGGGCGGTGCCTGATCGTCCCACCGCGCCGCCGAATACCTGAGCCAAACCTGCCTCGAGTGTCTCCGCCATCACGACACGGTTCTGATACGCGACGACGACTCGCTTGAGCTCCGGTATCCGCCCGCCCTGCGC
>JALYOO010000248.1 GCA_030856845.1 Gemmatimonadota bacterium | reverse complement strand
GATGAAATCCTTCGCCCCGGCATCCGGCAGATTCTCCGGCGACATCCGACAGTGGTTCGGCAACGACGGCTTCAAACGCACCGTCGCTGCGGCAAGCGGAACTGCCGGCCGCCTCTACTATCAGGGCGACGCCGCACGCACGCGGACACTTGGCGCGCGGGACCATTCGAGACAGCGAGCGACTTCAGTATTCGCCCGCGGGGGTCTGGTTGCAGGCCGCGGAGAGTATTCGATCTCCGTGCTGGGCCTCGACATGCCCGAAGCGCAGAACCCCGGCGCGCTGACCCTGGCGCAGATGCGTGCCGACGCGAGCGCCGCCGATTCTCCTTCGGTCGCGAAGAGGGCGCGCAAAGCCGTAAAGCAGGTTCAGGCCGGTATCTCCGCAAACGGTGAGATCGACAGAGTCGCACTGTCGGGGTCGGTGTTCGCTGGAGCAAGATCGCTTGACAACCCGCTCACTTTCGGAATTGTCGAGGTCGGCAGACACAGCCACGGTGCTAGTACCAGAGCATCCTCCAACGCCCGCCTTCTCGGAGTTATCAACCATTTCAGCGCGGGAGCCGACCTTCAGTGGCAGAACGATCTGCGGCGGAACTATTCGAACTGCAACGAGGCGCGCGCGGTGTCATCCGCGACCGCGGCGTGTCCGTTTGTCGGAATTGAACGCGGCACCGTCACTCTCGATCAGCGCGAACTTGTATCGAGCGCCGGCATCTACGCCGTGAACGAAGCCGACCTCGGCGAGCGCATCCGTATCACGGCGGGTTTGCGGGCGGACAGAGTTCGGTTCGAGGTGAGGGACAGGTTGACGGGAGCATCCAATCCCGATGACTCAGGCGAGCGGTCCCTTCAGTCGGTTACTCCGATCGCGGGAATGCTCGCGCGACTGGCCGCAACGCATTCGCTTTACGCCAATATCTCTTCAGCATTCGAAACGCCCACAGCAACGGAGCTGGGCAATCAGCCCGACGGAAGTGCGGGCATCAACCGCGAGCTCAACCCACAGCGCTCAACGACGCTCGAGGCCGGATTGAAAGGAATCGCCGGGCTCCGACTGCGATACGATGTCGCGGTGTACTCGACACGTGTCACCGACGAGCTCGTCCCATTTGAAATTCCGGGAGGCAGTGGCCGCCGGTACTTTCGCAATGCCGGCAGGACCAATCGCGACGGTGGAGAGGCAGGCCTGGAGCTGAGGGCAGGCCGCGCGAGGCTCAGTTCCGCCTACAGCTACTCGCGTTTCAGGTTCGACAGATACTCACTGGGTGGTGCTGATTACGCCGGGAATCACATCCCGGGCGCGCCGCGTCATCGCTTTCAGGCGGCGGTCGCTTCGACATGGTCGCGCGGATTCGCGGTCGCTGACATAGAATCCGCCCGAAGAATTTTTGCCGACGACGCCAACACCGTGGTCGCGCCCGCCTACGGCGTCGCGAACCTGCGCACCGGGCTGTCTCCGCTTCGCTCCGTTCCCCGATTATCTCTGACGGCGGGAGTGCAGAATCTGTTTGACCGAACCTACGCGCCCTCGATCGTCGTCAACGCGGCGCGGGAAAAGTATTTCGAGCCCGCGCCATCGAGGTCGATTTACGCAGGGATTTCCGTAGGCGGCGGCTGGTGAGACCACCGTGCGCCAGGTCAGTCCCGCCATTGGTGGCTTTCGCTCAGCTTCAGCCCTATCATGTGGCCGCTTTCAGTCACTATTTGGCGGCTCACTGCGTCATCCTAGTGCGACTGTCGCTGCCTCTAGCCACGACGGCCGGACAACTTCCCGCAGGAAACGAATGCCGGACGTGGCTTGAAGACCGATGCATGGCTCGCCCGCTATGAGCGACTGGAACGTCATCACGAGGGACACGATGACGATCTGGCGTACTTCAAACGTATCTTCGACGAGGCGCCCGCTGCCTATGTCGTCACCAGAGCGACACATCTCATAGTAGATGCGAACAGCGCCGCACAGAGAATGTTCAACTGGCCGCTCGATCAGCTTCGAGGCAAACCGCTGAACCTTTTCGTGTCGACCTCCGACCGTCAGATCTTCAGAACGCTGATCACCGACATCGAAGCTGCGGACGATACTGTCGTGCGGCCGCTGTCAATCGGGCCCGATCGCGAGATGGACAAGGACGTGATCTTCTCTGCTCGCGCGATGCGCGGTCCGGACGGCAACGTCGAAGGAATCTACTGGCTCTTCGTC
>JALYOO010000247.1 GCA_030856845.1 Gemmatimonadota bacterium | reverse complement strand
CGCGAACCCTTCATCAGAAGACGATCGTCTTTCTGATCTCGGACTTCGATTCGCGCAACATCGAGCGCCCGTTGAAGATTCTGGCGCAGCGGCATGACGTCGTCGCGGTCACTGTCGAGGATCCAAGCGAGCGTGAGCTGCCCGATGTTGGCCTCGCGCGCTTTGTCGATCCCGAATCGGGTGAGACGTTCGAGATCGATACGAGCTCATCCGAGGTGAGAGCGGAATACGAACGGCAGGTCACCACGGAACGCGAGGGGCGCAAGCATCTGCTCCGTCGCCTCGCAATAGATGAAGTGCCCGTGCGAACCGACGCGAACTACATCGAGCCCCTGCTTCGCTTCTTCCGGTCGCGCGAAACTCAGGGCCGGCGCCGATGATCTGGTTCGCTGCACTGTTGCTGGCGCAGGCGGCAGTCGGAGTACCGCCAACTTCCGCTGTCCAGCCCACAACCGACCCTACGCCAGCTCAAACAACGCGTCCGCCTCTGGTTCAGCTCGGCGTAAGAATGTCAGCCGACACAGTGACAGTGGGAGAGCTGTTCGTTGTCGTCATACGAGTGCGCGTGCCTGCGGGTGCGACGGTGCGCTTTCCTTACGAGGCCGACTCTGTACCGCAGGCAAACTCGGCGCCTCTCGCCACGAGGGTTGTTGGCCGCCCCGCCATTGCCGCCATCGCCGATTCGTTGGGCGTGACGCGATCTGCTGCGTACCGCCTCGCTGCGTGGGACACCGGAGTGCAATCGCTGGGGCTTCCGGACATCGTGGTGCTTTCTGGCGGCGACAGCGCGTTCGTTTCTCTCGCCGACCGCCGCGTGTTCGTTCGGTCCGTTCTTCCCGCGGACACGTTGCTTCACGTTCCCAAACCTCCACGCGCGCAGTTCGTGCTTAACCCGTTCAACTGGCTGCCATGGATTGCGCTGGCTGCCGCGCTCGTGCTCGCAGGGCTGATCTGGCGGATCTGGATCTGGTATCGGCGGCGTGTTCCCGCCACCGAGAGTCCGTTCGTTTGCGCTCAGCGCGATTTCGCTCGGATAGAGTCACTCGATCTGCCTGAACACGGGGAGCCGGAGAAACACGTCACCCTCATGACAGATGTGATGCGACGCTACCTCACCGCGCGCGTGCCCGGCATAGAGAGCTCGCACACATCATCCGAGATCATTGCGAGAGCGGGCGACCTGCACCGAGCGGCGCCAAACCTTGGCGAGCTGCTGTGGCAGACGGACCTGATAAAGTTCGCGCGGCGCGGCGCGATGCCGGCTGACGCGCAGAAGCTGGGGCAATCGGCCAGAGCGGTCGTCGCTTCCGTGGAAGACAAGCTGGCCAGCCTCGAGGCAAAGCAGGAACAGGTGAGGCGCGCCGCCTGATGGCTCTTGGATCACTGGAAATCCAGTCGCCGTGGGCACTCGTGCTCCTTCTGCTGCTTCCGCTGTGGTGGGTGTGGCGGCGCCGCCGTTCGGAGGATGCGATAGTCTTTTCTCGAACGGGAGTCCTCGCTCGTGGCCCGCGGGCAGGGCAGGGAATCGCACGCGCGATTTTCATCCTCCGAAATGTTACGCTGGCCGGAGTAATCCTCGCACTCGCGCGACCTCGCACTGGTGCTCGCGTGGAGAACATCACTACGTCGGGCATCAACATCGTGCTGTCGCTCGACCTGTCGAGCTCGATGCTGGCGCAGGATTTTCAGCCGAACAACCGGCTCGAAGTCGCCAAGGCAAGGGCAATGCAGTTCGTTCGTGCGCGCTCGTCCGACAGGATAGGCGTCGTCGCATTCGCTGGAGAGGCGCTGACCCAGGTACCGCTCACCACGGATCACGCGGTTGTGCTTCAGGCTATCGACAACCTTCAGGCGGGTCAGCTCGAGGATGGAACCGCCATCGGACTCGGTATCGCGACGGCCGCCAACCGTCTGCGGGATGCCGCTGGACGGTCGAGAGTGATGATCGTGGTGACCGACGGCGTCAACAACCGGGGACAGATAGACCCGTTGTCGGCGGCCAAAGCCGCCGCGGTGTACGGCATCCGTATCTACGGGATCGGCGTCGGGAGCGAAGGCTACGCACCAGTGCCGGTCGGACGCGATGTCTTCGGGCTCCGGTTCGAGAATCAACCCGTGAAAATCGACGAGGTAGTGCTGCGCAACATCGCCGCACTCACTGGTGGAAAATATTTCCGCGCTCGTGACGCCGCCGCGCTCGGCCAGATCTATTCCCAGATTGACCGGCTCGAGAGGGTGCCTGTTCAGTCCCGTTCATATGTCCGGTTCACGGAGCTATATCGCTGGGCCCTGGGGCTCGCGCTGCTCGCGCTCCTGCTGGAGCTTGCGCTCACCGCGTGGAAGGCGCCGCTGCCGTGATCGGCCTGCGATATGTGGCGTGGCCCTGGGCTCTGGTGCTAGTGATGCTCATCCCGATGGCAACGGCGTGGATGTCGATCAAGGCGCGAAGCGTGCGCGCGCGCAGACTTGCTCGGCTCGGCACACCTGTCATGATCGCGAGACTCGCCCCGACTGCTGCCGCGTCGTCCCGCTGGAGAATCGCTCGACTCACGGCCGCTGCGTTGTTGCTTTCGGTGGCGTTTGCGGGCCCGCGCTGGGGAATAGAAAGGACGATTGTCCGGCAGCCGGGAATCGACGTGGTTCTCGCACTCGACGCGTCGTCCTCGATGCTCGCGAGAGATGAGACGCCGGACCGGCTGAGCAGGATGAAGCAGGTAGTCGCCAGGCTGCGGGAGCTGTCGCCGAACGACAGG
>JALYOO010000246.1 GCA_030856845.1 Gemmatimonadota bacterium | reverse complement strand
GCGGCGATCGCCAAGCTGTACAACTCCGAGATCGGCTGGCGGATCATCGACGACACCCTTCAGATTCGCGGCGGCCGCGGTTATGAGATGGCCGAGTCGCTGGCACGCCGCGGCGAAGAGCCGATACCTATCGAGCGCGCGATGCGCGATTTCAGGATCAACCTGATCTTCGAGGGGTCATCGGAGATCATGCGGCTCTTCATCGCGCGCGAGGCGGTCGATCACCACTTCAAGCTCGCGTTCAACATCGTGAATCCCGACTCGACGATGAAAGAACGGCTCACGGCGATGACTGGCGCGACACCGTTTTATCTGACGTGGTACCCGACGAGGTGGGTGAGCGCCGGGCGTCTCAAGCGGTATGGTGAGTTCGGCAAGCTGGCGACGCACATGCGCTATCTCGAGCGAACGACGCGCCACCTGGGGCGTTCGATTTTCCACGCGATGGTGAGGTTTGGTCCGAAGCTCGAGCGAAAGCAGGCCGTGCTTTTCAGAGCGGTCGATATCGGGGCGGAGCTGTTCGCGATGTCGGCGGCATGCGTGCGGGCGCAGATGCTGTCGAAGAAAGGCCAGGTGGAAGCGATCGATCTCGCCGACACGTTCTGCCGCATGTCTCGTCTCCGGATCGACGATCACTTCAGAAACCTGTTCGGACCTAACGACGAGAACATGTACAAGCTCGCGATGTCGGTGCTCAAGGGTGAGCACGCATGGCTCGAGCACGGAATCGCTGCGTACGGGACGGAGATGGGGATTCAGGACGTGGAAACCAGCGACAACGCGGAAGTCGTTGACGAGGTTTCGTCGCTGCCCGAGCGCGAGGCTCTGGCAGCGGCTCACTAGCAGAAGGGGAATTCAACGCCGAAAGGAGATTGCATGTCTATCGCATCGCCGCGTTTTCTCCCCGCAGTCGCGCTGGTACTCATGGCGGGATGCTCCTCGAAAGACGCTCCCGACACCGCCGCTTCCGAATCAACTGTGCCGGCGACGAACGAAACGCCGGTATCATCGGCAGCCTCTGCCGACGAAGCGACCGCGGTCGACGTCAGCAACTACGAGCTCACGATGGACAAGATGAGGAAGTTCGTGAGCGTGGCGAAGTCGATGGCAAGCATGGCCGGCACCGCCGCAGACAGCGCCGCGATGAACAGCATTCGAATAGGCAACGACCCGGTCGACGTGTCCGTGCGGAAGATGGACGCGGTCGCGCCGATGAAACGCGCGCTCGCGGCGAGCGGCCTCGCGGCCCGCGACTACGTGATGATAGCGGCGGCCTACATGCAGGCAGGAATGACAGCGTCCATGATGGAGTCGAATCCAAACGCAAAAGTGCCGGCAGGCCAGAGCATGAAGAACGTCGAGTTCATGAGGACAAACAGGGCCGAGCTCGAACGGCTGATGAAGGGAGCGGGACTGGACCAGTAGTCGCCTGGCTCGAGGAAGCTACAGCAGCGTTCCCCGAAGGAAGATCACCGCTGCGTAGAAGTAGATGAACAGCCCGGTCACATCCACGAGCGTGGCGACGAACGGGGCAGATGCGCTGGCCGGATCGAACCCCACTCGCCGGAGAAGAAAGGGTAGCATCGAGCCGGCGAGCGAGCCAAATGTGACAACTCCTACAAGAGCGGTTCCCACGACGAGTGCGATGAGCCGGTAGTGCTCGCCGTAGCTGCCGGGCCATATCTGTTCCCACAGCAGGACTCTCCCGACTCCGAGAACACCGAGAATCAGCCCGAGCACGAGGCCCGAAGGAAGCTCGCGAAGCATTATCCGCCACCAGTCTCGCAGCCGCACTTCACCGAGCGCCATCGCGCGAATGATGAGAGATGTCGCCTGCGACCCGGAGTTCCCCCCTGAGCTGATGATGAGCGGAATGAAGATCATCAGCACCAGCGCGCGGCTCAGCTCCGCCTCGAATCCGCGCATCACCGACGCCGTCGCCATCTCTCCGATCAGGAGTACGGCCAGCCACACTCCTCGCTTGCGGATCATCGCCCAGAATCCGATCTGCATGTATGGCTCGTCGAGCGCTTCCATTCCGCCAAACCGCTGCACGTCTTCGGTGTGTTCCTCCACCAGCGCATCGATGACGTCGTCCACTGTCACGACGCCGAGTATGCGGTTGCTCGAATCGACCACTGGCAGAATTACGAGGTCATAGTTGGACGTGAGTCGCGCGACCTCCTCGCGATCCATCTCCGGAGGAACCGTGACGACTTCTTCCCATGCGATCTCTCGCACCAGAGCGCCCTCGGGCGCGGCGAGCAGCTCATGCAGCGACATCACTCCCTTCAGCCGTCCGTGGGGATCGGTCGCGTAGATAGCGTGCATCGCCTCACGTCTTCCGCCGCGCGCGATGCGCCGCACCGCTGCCAGCGCTTCCTCCACTTTCGTATCCTCCGCGACCGACACGAATTCTGTCGTCATCAGCCCGCCCGCCGAGTCGGGCTCATACGCGAGGAGGCGCTCCGTCTCTTCGCGCGCCTGTCTCGGGATCTCCGAAAGAATCTCGTCAGCCGTTTCCTCTTCGAGCTCTTCCAGGACGTCGGCGCGATCGTCCGGCGTCATCTGCGTAACGAGCTCCGCGGCCTGTCGCGTGCTCATCGCTTCGAGGATTTCGCTGCGCAGCTCCTCATCGAGATATTCGAGCACATCCGCCGCACGAGCGGCACTCAATGCGCTGAGCAAAGCGGCCACGCGTTCCCGCGGGAGCGCTTCCGCAACATCCGCAAGATCCGCCGGGTGCATCTCCTCCGTCTCGGCCGGAATGCTCCCCGGATCGGAATCGAGCAGCTCGAGAATGTCGGGAGCGATCAGCGCGGCCACCACTCTCACCTCACGCTTGCCCGTCGGCGTATGGAGTGGGGTGTGCCGCGTGTCCTTCATCACACCACTGGCAGGGTGCGCCGGTCGTCGCTGAATGCCGCGACCTCATATCCGGCGATTGATATTGCTTCGCGGATCGCTTCCGCGGTTGCGCTCCCATCGTGCTCGATCACTGCCTTGCCAATCGACACATCCGCGCGCGATACACCAGGCACGGCGGCCAGCCCCGTAAACACCGCGCGTACGCAATGCACGCAACTCATTCCGTCTATCGTCGCGGTGGTGATCATTGGGCTAATATAGTGACGACACGTCCGTACGCGACGGATGCTTGTCACTTCCGGCTTCGCGCGGCGTAGTGAAAAAAGAGGGATCATGACAGACGCGGACCGACACGACGACAGTGAACCTCAAACGGCGGCGGACCTCACGAACCGGAGCCGCACGGAAACCATGCGCGCGGCGGAGCGTCTCGCTGATGCCGACGCTCGACGGGACGCCGAGATCGCGGAGCTGGCCGAGATGGCGGAGATGGCGGAGATGGCGGAGATCGAGGCGGTCGTCGACGCCCGGGCCGTCGTCGAGCCCCCTCGTGAACGGGTCTTCTCCAGAAAAGTGCTGGCGTTCTGGGCCCTGGTCACGATTGCCGTCTATGTCGCAGTGCAGCTTGTAGTCGGCCCGGTGAAGGATCGGATCAGAGAGGCTGTCGAGGCCCGAATGGAACCGCCGGAGGGAAACACCTCCGGGACCACAGTCGCGCCTCCCCCACCGGTTGAACCGGTGGCCCCCATACAACCTCCGGTGCCACCCGGCCAACTACCCGCCACTTCGGGAACGTCTCAGGCGACGGAGGCCACCGAAGCGACGCCGGCAAATCCCGGCAGAATACAGCGGCCTCAGCGCCCTGAGCGTCGCCGATAGAGCCGTTCCTTACTCCACTACTTTCCTTGCCGGCACCGGCGGATTCTTCGCACGGGAGACGAGTGTCTTTTCCAGCGCTGGCAGGAAGATGTCGTACGACGATCCCGGGTGCCACAGCACCCAACCTTCATACCCGGAGTCGTAGACTGCCTTCTTCTGCGCTTCGATCTCCGCTGCCCCGTATTTCGGCTGGCCGAGGCTGAACGCCTGCAGCCACGGGCGAACCCGCTGTCCCTTCAGCCCGAGTGCTTCCGTCCGTTGGCGCGCGCGCGATATCGCAATGTGAATCGTGCTGTACGGATCGGCGTTGGGACGTGGAATTCCGAACGACCCGCGCGGATAGTGTGACGGATACACCATCGGCAGGACGACATCCACCGACTGCACCATCGGCTCGAACCGCTGGCCAACTTCCAGCGCGCCGCCGACGGTTGTCGTCAGACCGAAGATGTCGGCGGTGGTTCGCACGCCGAGCTTGTCGATCCGCTTCTTGGCCGCCTCCAGAAATTCGCCGAGTGCCTGAGGCTTCGAGCGGCCGTTGGACTCAGGGAATACCTGGGTCGGAAGACTCTTGTATGGCTCGGGAAACCTGATGTAGTCGAACTGAATCTCTCCGAATCCCATGCGCGCGGCTTCCTCAGCGACGCGGAAATTGTACTCCCAGACTGAGTTCGCGTACGGGTTCACCCAGGTGAGTCCCTTGTGGTCGCGCCACACCGAGCCGTCGGTCTTTCGAATCGTGTACTGCGGATTCTGGCGTGCAGCGACCGAGTCCTTGAAGACGACGATGCGCGCGACCGGAAGGATTCCGTGCGCATTGATCGTGTCCAGAAGCGCTTTCAGGTTTCTCACTTTCGTTTGAGTGCCGCCGTTCTTCTGCAACAGAGGATCACTCGATTCGAAGTTGAGCCCGAACTCGTCCTTGACGTCGATGATGAGAGCGTTGATCTCGGTGGAATCGGCGAAGCCGATCAGCTTCTGCATCTTCTTGCTGCTCTGAGCAGCAAACCGGTTGACGTACAGTCCGCGGATCGGCGCGTTCGGGTCGGTGCGGAGTCGCTTCAGCTCGACAGACATGTTCGCCGGGGCAGCGGCAGACTGCGACGACTGCGATGCATCGGCTGCGGTCGCCGTGACGGAATCGGCACGCATCCCGGTCTTGCCGATGGCTGCGTCGCGACTACCCG
>JALYOO010000240.1 GCA_030856845.1 Gemmatimonadota bacterium | reverse complement strand
GCTCTATAATGACCGGCCCATTTCCATGTCTGATGGAACATCCGCTGGTGCAGCCTTCTGACAAAACCTTCGCTTGGGACATTCGATTGCTTCCGCCGGAGAGCCCATTCCGTCGCATTTAGAATGTCGGCCGCTTCCCATTGGTTCAGCTGGTCAATCGTGGCGATATGGCTTGGGATGAGCTCGGCAGCTTCCTCTGGATCAATCGGGGTAGCATCGGATTGCGGGTTGAGGCCGCTGCTTATCCCCACAGTCCTCGCGGTGGACGTGTCATGAGCTCCTCAACTGATCGGTTGAGGATTTCCTCCAGGTGCTCCTTCGAGACAGCCTGCTCCTCCAATGCCATGGTATGTGCGACGCCGGTCAATCGTCGTCTGAGAACGTCCTTCAGCCGATTCCTGAGAGTCGTCTCCAGGCCTTGCCGCGGCACGAGGAAGTAGGCCACTTCACAATCGAGCGCCTCCGCAGCCTTCATCAGAGAGTTGAGCGTGATGCGCCCTTCTTTCTCTCGATCTTCCAGCGCAAGTGCGTTGGGCTGTGTAATTCCCAGCCGCTTCGCCAACTGTGCGCTCGTCATCCCCAGTGCGTGGCGGATCTCCCTTATCCATCCGTCGCGGGGAGGCGTTGCGTATTGCAGGGACTGTCGCGCCTTATCCAGCGACTCGTCCAGTTGCCTGATCCGGAGGCGATTGAATTCTGCTGAACGAGGAGTAACCATGAACCTTTCCAAGTGAATTATACGTTATATAATATAATCATAGGCGACAATTACATGATATATAATTTGAACAGTCACCCATTTTATACTATATAGAGTATATTACTTGTCCTTGGCGTGTTCGCAGCTCCATTCAGGCGTTGTGTGAATCCGCTTGCATGCAATTATGCGGGCGTTGGCAATGCATCACACGCGGGCGCTCAGTCCGACCAATCGCTCAGCCGCCCGTTCCAGCGTCTCCGTCTTCTTGCAGAATGCAAAGCGGGTAAGCGTATCGCCGCGCTTCGGCTCGCTGTAAAAGCTGGTTCCCGGCACCGTCGCAACGCCGACTTCCTTCGCGAGCCAGTGTGCGAACTCCACTCCGCGCAAGTCGCTGATCTCGGTGAAATCCGCGAGGACATAGTACGCTCCCTCGGGCGCTGAGAACCGGAACCCCGCTTCGCTGAGGGCATTCACCATCACATCGCGCCGCTCGCGATACTCTAGCGCGATCTTGTTGTAGTACTCGACGCCGAACGCCATGCCGATTGCACCCGCGGCTTGGAGCGGCGCCGGCGCACCAACGGTCAGAAAATCGTGGACCTTGCGTATCGGCGACGTCATCTCGAATGGAGCAATCGAGTAGCCCAGACGCCATCCCGTGCAGCTGAATGTCTTGGACAGTCCGGAGATGGTGACCGTGCGCTCCTGCATTCCGGGCCACGTCGCGAGGCAGTGGTGGCTGCCGGCATAGCGTATATGCTCGTAGATCTCGTCGGTGATCGCGATTGCGTCGTGTTTCTGACAAAGCTCGGCGATCAGTGAGATCTCGTCCCGAGTGAACACACGCCCTGTAGGGTTGTGCGGTGTGTTGACGACGATCGCGCGGGTTCGGTCGGAGAATGTCGCGCGAAGCTTGTCAGGATCGAGCTTCCAGTCGATTCCCTCCAGCGGAATGAAGACCGGTTTTGCGCCTGCGAGAATAGCGTCCGGTCCGTAGTTCTCGTAGAACGGCTCGAAGACGATCACTTCGTCACCGGGATCCACGAGGGCGAGGAAAACCGCCGCCATCGCTTCGGTGGCGCCGCAGGTGACGGTGATCTCGCGCTCGGGATCGACTTCCATGCCGTACCACTTTCGGTACTTCTCGGCGATCGCGAGCCGGAGGGATGGAGAGCCCCAGGTTATGGCGTACTGGTTGATGTCGCCGTGAATTGCGGCACAGGCCGCGTCCTTCATCGGCGCCGGCATCGGGAAATCAGGGAAACCCTGAGCGAGATTGATCGCGCCGTGCTGATTCGCGACGCGGGTCATTTCGCGAATGACGGATTCACTGAAAGTCGACGCGCGTTTCGCGGTTGCAATCATGTGACGACGAGGGACAGAGGGCTTCGCCATGCAGAATGCGCGAGATGTTCGACAGGAACCTTCATCTTCCTCCCATTCGGGCAAGAGCCGAGCGGATCAGATCGGCGGCGGACAATCCGCTACCATCCGCATCGAGCGCGGCGCGGACGCCCTTTTCCGCATCGGCGTTCGTGTAACCAAGTGATATAAGTGCGCGCAGCGCATCCTCGGATGCGCCGAGCGCAGGGCGTTTCGCGCCGGGTTCGTCGCCGCCGATGCCATCGAGCTTGTCCGCCAGATCGAGTATCAATCGCTCCGCTTTCTTGCGACCTACGCGAGGAACTCCCTGCAACGTTGGGATGTCTTTCTCCTGAATCGCGCGGACGAGACGCCGCGGCGACAACGCCGACATCAGGCCGAGCGCGAGGGCGGGACCCACACCGTTCGCGGTCAGCAGCTTCTGAAACAGTCGACGCTCGAAGATCGACGAAAATCCGAACAGCTGCCACGAATCTTCCTTTACCACGAGCGATGTGTAAAGCGACAGCTTTTCGCCGGCCCTGGGCAGCGCCTCGAACACGCCGAGCGGAATCTGAAGCTCGTACGCGATTCCGCCGGCAGTCATCACTTCCACACGGTCGATGTCCTTGATGGCGAGGACGCCCGAGACCTGCGAGATCAACGACGAACCGTCATCGCGGGTAGATCGCTGTCGATGCGCGGAATCGCCGCGGTCATAAGGTAGGCAAGCGCTGCGGCGACACCGTCCGATGCGTCGGACGGTTGCGGCGGTGTCTTCAGGCGAAGGAGCCTTGCAACCATGAACTGAACCTGCTCCTTGGTCGCGGCACCAGTGCCGACCACGGCCTTCTTGATCTCCGCGGGGGGGTACTCCGCGATGTCCAGCTTTGCCTGAGATGCCGCGAGCAGCACCACTCCGCGAGCGTGGCCGAGGACAATGCTGGTGCGCACGTTGCGGGCGTAGAAAACATCCTCGATTGCCAGCGCGCTGGGATGATGCCGCTCGATCAGCTCCACGACACCTGTGTAAATCTCATTGAGGCGGTCAGCCAGTGAGTCGCGGGGCCGCGTGCGGATTATCCCGCACTCGATCAGCTGCGGCTGCGCCATTCTCTCTCCCGCTAGAACGCCATATCCGGTGATGGCGGTCCCAGGGTCGATTCCGAGAACGATCAACTTGGTTCTCTGCGCCCGCGCGCAGCGCCGGGCATCTCTCTGCGCGTGCGCGAAGCGTCACGACTCTGCGTCTCTTGCGATCTCTGCGTGGCGTCAGCCCTCTGCGTCTCTTATATCGCAGTTGGCCGCCACCCTCTGCACGTCGTCCAGGTCTTCCAGCTCCTCGAGTAACCGCACCAGCGATTCGGCTGTCTTGCCTTCGACCGCCACGAGATTTTTCGGAACCGATGCAATCTCCGATTCGGCGATCTCGATCCCCTTCGCTTCGAGCGCCGACCTCACCGAGTGCATGTCCGCCGGCTCTGTCGTAATCTCGTAGCGCTCGTCCTCGGCCTTGAAATCCTCGGCGCTCGCGTCGAGCGCGGCCTCCATGACCTGATCTTCCGGGTATTTCGCTGAATCGACATAGAGCTGCCCTTTGCGGTCGAACATCCACGAAACCGAATTCGCCGCACCCAGATTTCCGCCCGCTCGCGACAACTTGTGCCGGACTTCGGCTACGGTGCGGTTGGGATTGTCCGTCAGGGTGAAGATCAGTATCGCTACACCCCCGGGTCCGTATCCCTCGTAGGTGACCTCACTGTACTCGACCCCTTCGAGCTCGCCCGTTCCCTTTTTGACGGCGCGCTCGATGTTCTCTTTCGGCATCGACGCTGCCTTGGCCGTGTCGATCGCCGTTCGGAGTCGCGGGTTACCGGCGGAGTCGCCTCCTCCCAGCTTCGCCGCCATCGTGATCTCTCGGATCAGCTTCGTAAAATGCGCGCCGCGCTTGGCGTCGGTTGCCGCCTTGTAATGCTTGATCTGCTTCCATTTGCTGTGACCAGCCATGTTCTGCGCGGGTTGGGGAGGGGGAGTCTTCCTAAATATACGCCTGCGTTTCGGTCGCTTATCTCGATTCCGCTATTCCCGGCGCAATCGATGAGATCGAGCCAACGGACAGCGCTCAGTGTCGCAACCCTTCCGGTATCTGAAATTCGGTCGAGTCGTGCGCCAGCTCGTCCACCAGCTCCCGCATTTCGTTGAATGACGCCTCGTCGAGGTGGCGAGCAGCCACGAGCAGCAGATTCGCCAGCGCGCGCGCGGCCGCAACATCTTTCGCACCGGCGGTCGCATCCATCACCGATCCCGCCGCGGCGCGCACCTGAGCTGAAACCGAGAGCGACGCCAGCCACTGTCTCGCCGCGGCGGCCCGGATCGCCGCTTCGGGGGGCATCAGCGCCAACGGGGGAAGCAGGCCCGCGCCGAGCCGGGCCGCGACGAAGCAGGCAAGGGCAACCTCTCTGTCTCCGCCAAGCGAGGCGCGGCCGGCGTGCGCCGCAATCGCGCGAAAGCGGAAAGTCGGAGTGCCCAGCGCGAACGGGGGAAGCTGCCCGATCATCAGGAGAATGTAGCCGCGTTGAGCATCGGTCACGACCGGACACCGCCGATGCCTTCCCGATCGCACAGTAATCGGGCGCAATCGAGGGTATCCGGCTACATTCAAAAAGCCAATGCCACAGGTACCCAAAGCCATCCTCTGGGTGGATGACGAAGGCGAGCTTCTCGAGTCGCACCGCATCTTCCTGCGGTCCAAGGGCTACGAGGTCGAATGGGCCAGCAACGCCGACGACGCCGTCGAGATGCTGCGCCGCCGGCCGTTCGATATCATGCTGCTGGACGAGCAGATGCCGGGGAAGAGGGGCCTCGAAGCCTTCCGCGATGTCCGTGACATAGCGCCCAATCTTCCCGTGGTGATGGTCACGAAGAGCGAAGAGGACGCAACGCTCAAGGAAGCCATCGGCGCAAACATACGCGACTACCTCGTCAAGCCGATCAATCCCCGCCAGGTGCTGAGTATCGTCACCCAGATTCTCGAGGGCCCGAGGATCAGGCAGCAGGCCATCGCACGGCGGTTCGTCGAGCGCTTCCGGGCCATCGAGCTGGAGCGCGACCGGAATCTCGACTGGCGCGGATGGATCGACCGCTTCGATGAGCTGATGCGATGGGACGTCGACCTCGCCGCTGCCGGAGAGATGGGACTCTACGATTCGCTGCGCGGTCTTTATCCCGACATGCACCGCGAGTTTGCCGCCTACATGAAGACCGAGTATCCCGCCTGGCTCAAGGACCTGGAGGGCAACCGGCCGCCGCTGTCGATCGACGTTGTCAGCGAGTTCCTGCTGCCGATACTTCAGCGCGACCGCGCCGCCGTCTTCGTCGTCGTCGATTGCCTGCGACTCGATCAATGGAGAGTGCTGGAGCCGCTGCTCGCTCCGTACTTTGACGTCGAGACCACGCATTACTTCGCCGTTCTGCCGACCGCAACTCCGTATTCGCGCAACTCTCTCTTCAGCGGGCTTTTTCCCGGAGAGATAGCTGCGCGGCTTCCGGACTGGTGGGGAAACTCCGACCGCGAAGACGAGTCGCTCAACGCGCATGAGAAGGAACTGCTGGAGAATCACCTCAGCGAGCTTTGCGGTCCAACCCCTGTGCGATACCAGAAGATCTCCACCGCCGGCAACTCCGACGAGCTTGAGCGGCACCTAGGCACCGCGATCGGCAGCGAGGGTGTAAGCGCGTTCGTCTTCAACTTCGTGGATCTCCTGACGCACGGCCGCAGCGAATCCCAGATCCTCTATGAAGTTGCGCGCGACGAGATCGCTCTAAGACAGATCACGCGCCAGTGGTTCCAGCGCTCCGCTTTGCTCAGTGTTCTGAAGGAAGCGTCGCGCCGCAAGATCTCGGTGCTGCTGACGACCGACCACGGCTCGATACACTGTAACAGCCCCGCGACCGTCTTCGCCAAGCGGGATGCCACCGCCAATCTCCGCTACAAGTTCGGAGAGGATCTCCGCGCCGAGCGTCCCGAACAGGCGCTGATGTTCACAAACGAGGATGACCTGCGTTTGCCGCGAAGAGGACTCGGTGGCAACACTTTGCTCGCGACCAACGACTGCTTCTTCGTTTATCCGACGAAGTTGCGTGAATATCAGAGCCGCTACCGCGGGTCGTTTCTGCACGGCGGCGTAACGCCGGAGGAAGTGATTCTCCCTCTCGCGCTGCTGACTCCGAGAGCGTAGGTGTCGGTGTACCGCCGCCTGTTGCCGTACATCCGGCCGCATGGCTGGCGCATGACAGGCGCAATTGCGGGCAACATCGGCGGTGCGGTGCTCGAGGCCTTTTCCCTCGCCCTGCTGATACCGTTTCTCAACACACTGTTCGACCAGCCGCCAATCAATGTGGGTGGAGGAGCATTGTCGGCCCTGCTGAGGGGAACGGTTGGATCGATGCTGGACCCGTCGGACAAGATGGGATCACTGCGCAACGTGATCCTCATCGTCCTGGCGATCGTGATTCTCAAGAATCTCCTCGTGTGGCTCGCCGGACAGCTCGGAGCGAGCGTTCAGGAGCTGGTGACTCGCGATCTGCGAAACGCGCTGTACGCGCACATCACCCAGCTTCCGCTGTCGTTTTTCACTCGTACGAAAACGGGGCAGATCCTGTCACGCGTGATCACCGACACGGCGGAAACGCGGCTCATTCTGACGCAGATCGTGCAATCCTCTCTCCAGAACGGTGCTCTGGTGCTGAGCTATATCGCCTTTCTGTTTCTGATCTCGTGGAAGATGACGCTGGTCGCCATGATATTGCTGCCCCTTCTGGCGATCGTGCTTCAACCGATGTTGCGCAAGCTCCGCGCGGGCAATCGCCGGCGTGGCAATCAGCACGGCGAGATGACGAGCGTAGTACAGGAAACCGTGAGCGGTATACGTCTGGTGAAGTCGTTCGGCGCGGAAGAAATCGAGCAGACTCGTTTTTCAGTTGCGAGCAACCGCTACGCATCGAGCACGATTCGACTCACGCGCCTGTCGTTCCTTGCATCCCCCGTGACGGAAGCGCTGGGAACGGCCATCGCCGTTGCTCTGCTCTGGTTTGGTGCGAGGGAAGTGCTGGTCGTGCGGGCGATGTCGGGTGGCGACCTCATCGCCTTTCTTCTGTATGCGCTGCGCCTTCTTCAGCCGCTGAAACAGCTGTCGCAGCTTCCCACCACGGCGCAGGTATCGCTCGCGGCGGCGGACCGGCTGTTCGAGATTCTCGACTCGCCATCCGAGGCGCAGGAAGACGCAGGTACCCGGAACGTGGCCGAGTTCAAACGGGATATACGCTTCGACAACGTGAGCTTCGCCTACGACGACGAGCCGGTGCTGGCCAATGTGTCGCTCACTGCCCGAAAAGGCGAAGTCATCGCTCTCGTTGGTCCGAGCGGCGCCGGGAAGTCAACGCTGGTGGACCTCATTCCAAGGTTCTACGAGGTGCGATCGGGCAGGATCCTTCTGGATGACGTCGACGTCCGCGAGATCAGGCTGCCGGCGCTTCGAGCGCTCACCGGAGTGGTCAGCCAGGATACCGTTCTGTTCAACGACAACGTGCGCAACAACATCGGCTACGGGGCAGATCGCTCGTACTCCGATCAGGAGATCGAGGCCGCGGCCAGGGCTGCGAACGCGCATCCGTTCATCGCCGCAATGCCGGATGGCTATTCGACGATGCTGGGCGAGCGAGGCACCCGCCTTTCCGGCGGGCAGCGGCAGCGTCTCGCGATCGCACGGGCCCTGCTGAGTGATCCGCCAATCCTGATCCTCGACGAGGCCACGTCGGCGCTCGATACCGAGTCGGAGCGTCTCGTTCAGGAGGCTGTGGATAGATTGTTGCGCGGGCGTACTGTGTTCGTGATAGCCCACCGTCTCTCCACGATCGTGCACGCCGACCAGATACTTTTTCTCGACCGGGGTGAGATCGTCGAGCGCGGTACTCACGCTGAGCTGCTGGTGGCGAGAGGGGCGTACCATCGACTTTATTCGATGCAATTCGGGAGCGTTGGCATTGTGAGTGACTCCATGGTCTCGTCGGCTGTTTAGGTGAGAGCTCTGTTTCTGCACGGCGCCAGGGAATGGTCGGGCACCGCGCGCGCGTTTGCCGCGGCGGCACGCGGACTGGCGGCCCGGGGATACAACGTCACGTATCTGGCTGAGCCGGACAGCAACGTGCAGCAGTCGGCTTCACGGATCGCTGCGGTGGCTTCAAAACTCGGCGGCGGTGACCCCGTTGCTCCGCGGGATGTCGCACCGTTCGACGTTGCTCCATTCTCGTGTGAAGGGGGGTGGTTCGGGTGCGCATGGCGCCTGCGTTACATGTTCCGCCAGTGGGACGTCGACGTGGTCTTCGTGACAACCGATCGCGAGCATCTGATCGCCGCAACAGCCTGCTGGCTTGGGAGGAATGGAGCGGTGATTCGCAGAACTCCGGCGGGGTCGAGGCTGGTCGTCGGAGGGCAGGGAAAGCTCGCGTCGTGGCTCACTCGCACAACGCATCTTTTTTCCAGCGAGGACGAAGCAAAGGTGGCATCGCAGCCCGGCAAGTCATCGCATTCCGTGGCCAGGCTTGGAGTCGATGTCGGCCGCTATCCGGACAGGCTCGCCGGAAAGTCCACCAACGGCAGCGAGTCCGACGGTCTCCGCTACATCATCTGCGTGTACGACCCGACATCTCGCGGACGCGCGGCGACGGCCATTCGCACTGTGTCGATGCTGGCGCCGCGGCATGAGTATCTGCGGCTCATCATTTTCGGAGCGGGATCCGACAGCGAGGACCTGCGAATGCAGGCAGCCGCCCTGGATGTCGTCCACCTGGTGAGTTTTCTGGGGGAACGCGACGATCACCTGTCACTCATGCGTGACGCCGAGCTGGGATGGGTGGTGGCGGAGGCAGATACGGCGGCGTACGGGATTCTCGATCTGATGGCGCTCGGTGTTCCAGTGATCGCGTCAGACGGCAGCGTGGCCAACACCTACATCGCGAATTTCATCAGCGGTGCTCTCGTGCCTGCGGAAGATGCGGCGACAACTGCGGCAACAGTTGCGTCCCTGCTGACCGCGGATGAGCAGCGCGCCGCGATGGGTGCAGCAGCGCGAGCGCGTGTCGGCCGCGAATTCCCCGAGGGGGCGATGATCGACGGGTTCGAGAAGGCAATCGGGTTGGCCGCCGGACGAACTCGCTCCAGGGGGTGAGCGCGGGAGAGCCCGTCGACGTCTCGGTCGTCATCGCCGCCAGGGACGAGGCGGCGAACATTGGCCCCTGCGTGGAAAGCGTGAGATGGGCGCGCGAAGTCATTGTCGTAGAGAACGATTCCACGGACGACACTGTTGACCGCGCCCTCCGGGCAGGGGCGAATGTTTTCTCAAATC
Organism: Gemmatimonadota bacterium; assembly: GCA_030856845.1. Taxonomy (GTDB): domain Bacteria; phylum Gemmatimonadota; class Gemmatimonadetes; order Gemmatimonadales; family Gemmatimonadaceae; genus UBA4720. Next base: position 703 of record JALYOO010000240.1, on the reverse strand, counting down.
CCTTCACGACCATTGGACAGCAGCGAAACGCGGCGATCGCACGCGCAAGAAATCCCTGGATTCTGGTTGTCGATGCCGACGAGCGGGGCTCGCTCGAGCTGGCGGACGAGATACGAAGCGTCACCGCGGAGGGAAGACACGATGCCTACCGAATTCCGCGAAAAAATTTCTTCTTCGGTCAGGAGATCCGTCACGGAGGCTGGGAGCACGATCGGCCGGTTCGTCTTTTTCGATCGGTGCTTCGATACAACGCCAGCCGCGTGCACGAGCACGTCGACGCACCCGGATCGATTGGCGACCTCAACTCCCCGCTCGTCCATTCGCCGTATGCGTCGATCGATCAGTACTTCGAGAAGCTGAACAGATACAGCAGCTGGTGGGCCGAGGACCGTTTCGAGCGGGGGAAACGCGTTGGTGCCTTCGATGTAGTGAGCCGCCCCCCAGTGCGATTCCTCAGCATGTACCTGCTCAAGCGCGGATGGATGGACGGTGCGGCGGGCGCAGTGCTCGCGTCCCTCGCAGGCGCCAGCGTCCTGGCCAAGTACGCGCGACTCTGGGCGTTGCATCACCGGGAGCGCAGATGACGGCATGCGAGCCGCCGCTCACTCCGTGCAAAGGGAATGCGGGACGATGCGCGTACTGATTGTCGGCAGCGACAACCCGTGGCGCATGGAAGCAGCGGTGGAACGTGCGCTGCGACGGG
>JALYOO010000228.1 GCA_030856845.1 Gemmatimonadota bacterium | reverse complement strand
ACCATTCATTCCCCCGCTCGCCGTCGACGCGAGTGCTTCGCATCCTCGATCGCTCGGCAATCTTCCTTCTCATTGCCGGGAGCTACACTCCCTTCGCGCTCGGCCCGTTGCGAGGGCCCTGGGGTTGGTCGCTACTGGCGGCCGTATGGGGAATGGCCCTGGTGGGCATCGCGCTGAAAACCTTCAGGGGTTTCGGAACGAAGCGGCTTACGACATCGGTGTACGTGGCGATGGGGTGGCTCAGCGTCGTCGCTGTCAAGCCGCTGCTCACGCTCGTGGGGCCGGCGGGTTTCTGGTGGCTGTTGGCAGGGGGGCTGTGTTATACAGGCGGAGTCGTATTCTATGCCACTGACGAGCGCGTCAGGTACGGGCACGCAGTGTGGCACCTGTTCGTGCTCGCGGGGAGCACATGTCATTTCTTCGCCGTGCTGTGGCATTCCGGACCGCGCGCGGGGTGAAGACCTGAAAAAAAGCCCGCTCTCTCGAACGGGCCTTTCTCATTTCACACTGACTACTTACGCCTCGCTTTCTTCGAACAGAGGAGGCAACGGAATCGGATCCGACATGTTGTAGTCGTCCGACTCCATCGGGATCACCTTGCTCGGCGTCTCCGGACGCTCCTGCCCGTCCGGAATGTTCGTCACCGCGAGCACTATGCGGCGCTGGATCGGATCGACTTCCAGAACTCGAACGCCGAGTTTCATCGTCTCCCACACGATGTCCGCCGGGCTGTCGACCGGATTGCCGAAGTTGAGCTGGCTCACTGGCACGAAGCCTTCGATATCGTTGCCGATGTCGACCACCACGCCCTTGTCCATCAGACGCACGACAGTTCCATCGAGCTCGGTGCCCACAGGATAGGTCTCCCCGATCTTGAGCCACGGATCGTCCTGCGCCTGCTTGAGCCCGAGCGAGATGCGCTTGTTGTCTGCGTCGATATTCAATATCACGACGTCGACCGCATCACCCTTCTTCACGACTTCGGAAGGATGCTGCACGCGCTTGGTCCACGACATGTCCGAGATATGGATCAATCCGTCGATACCCGGCTCGATTTCCACGAACGCGCCAAAGCTGGTGAGGTTGCGCACCTTCCCATTGAGCCGCGTGCCGACGGGATACTTCTGCGGCAGCATCATCCACGGATCCTGCTCCGTCTGCTTCATTCCGAGCGAGATCTTCTCCTCGTTCGGATCGACTTTGAGCACTACTGCCTCGATCGCCTCGCCGATTGACACGAGCTTCGACGGGTGACGCACGTTGCGCGTCCAGCTCATCTCGCTGATGTGCACCAGTCCCTCGATGCCCGGCTCGAGCTCGATGAACGCCCCGTAGTTGGTGATTGAGACGACCTTGCCCGAGACGCGCGTACCCACCGGATACTTCTCCGCGACGTCCTTCCACGGATAGCTCTGCAGCTGCTTCAAGCCGAGCGAGATTCTCTCCCTCTCCCAGTCGATATCGAGAACCTTGACTTCGAGCTCCTGGCCGATCTGTACCATCTCCGACGGATGCTGAATGCGACCGTATGACATGTCGGTGATGTGCAGCAGTCCGTCCACCCCGCCGAGATCGATGAACGCGCCGAAGTCGGTGATGTTCTTGACGACGCCCTTCCGCACCTGGTCCTTCTGAAGGTCCTTCATCAGCTTGTCGCGCTTCCCTGCCCGCTCCTGTTCGAGGATCACGCGGCGCGAGACGACGATGTTCCGCCGGCGCTTGTTGAGCTTGATGATCTTGAACTCGAACGACTGGCCGAGCAGCTCGTCCACGTTCGGAACGCGTCGAAGAGCGATCTGCGAACCCGGAAGGAACGCATCGACACCCATGAGATCGACGACGACGCCGCCCTTGATCTTCTTGACCAGGGTTCCGGTGACGGGTTGATCGCTCTCATAGGCGACGCGAATGCGCTCCCACACGCGCATGAAGTCGGCTTTTTTCTTCGACAGGACGACCGACCCTTCCATGTCCTCGAGGTGCTCGAGGAGCACTTCGACTTCATCGCCAGGCTTGAGATTGGGAAGGTCCTTGAATTCCTCGAGTGGAATGGTGCCTTCGGATTTGAATCCGATGTCGAGGACGACCATGTTGTCGCGGATGTCCAGCACGATGGACTTGACGATCTCGCCTTCTTCGATCGACGCCATGGTGCCGTTGTACATCGCCATCATGGACTCGAGCTCGTCGGCCGAGTAATCGTCCTCGTCGTAAAGCTCGGGTCGGAGGTTGGCAAGCGGACGCAACTGCGCCTTCTGGAGGTCCCGCTTCTCTCGCGGGGTCAGTGCCGTGCCGGTAGGGGTGGTTAGGATTTCGAGGTCGGGCAAGATGAGTGATGATGTGATGGCGGTCCTGAGCGGGCTGGCCACGGGGCACTTTGTTGCCACGAGACCGCCGACTGCGAAATACGCCTGTTTTTGTCTATAGCCGTTGAATATAGAGGGTTACGTGTTAGCCGGTCAATTCTTGGGATCATTCCCAATACTGAATTGATAGCCGACTCTCAGGTTCCACCCGCTGAGGTCGAGTGACCGTGGAAATTCGCCCGGCAGCGCGGTCGTCCCTTCGGGCAGCTCCCATTCCAGGCTGGGAAAGTTTCTGACTCGATATGAACCCTCGAGCCAGACGCCTCTCCAAACCGCGCCAGCCGTAACACCCGCCTGAAACGACTCGCTGTCGACCGAATACTGGACTCGCTCGGCGTCATACGCCTGCACATGCCACAGGTCGAGCAAGCCGGTGTGCACTCCAACGTAGGGCTCGATCCGTCCGGGCCGTTCGTACGTCGCGTAGACCGACAACTCCGGCAGTGTTCGCATGCTACCGCGCAGGTCGATCGCCGGATCAGCGGACCGGAAGCCGGTGAGATAGTTGTACCCCAGTGCCAGCTCGACCGAGTACGCGGCCCGGGGGTTGTCCGCGACCGAAAACAGAATCTCGATTCCGTAGCCGAAAAGAGAGCTCCCGCGCGTGCCGAGCTTCGTGTCGGAGCTCAACCATGCGGCCTGCGCGAATGGAGAAATGTCTGTTGCCTTTTCGAAGATTTTCGACAGTATCTCCTGCGCCTGAACCGAGGTCGAAGGCACAGCACACCCGATCGCCAGGGCGGTCGCACAACGCCACCCAGCGCGATTCATCGCCGAAGTGCAGCAGCGCGCCGAGCTGCCTCAGCCAACGCTGCGATGCGTTCGATCTGCTCGGACTGCGCGAGGTACGTCGTATCGATCAGAACGGCGTCGGGAGCCGGCGCACTTTGCGCCGCATCGAGCTCGTCGCGGCGCACGATCCGCCTTGCCTCCTCCGCAATCTCATCAGCGGTGGGCGGACGGTGCGCTCTCTCGAGCAGGCGGCGTCGCGCCCGCTCATCCTGGTCCGCCACCAGATATACCTTGAGCGCGGCATCGGGAAAGACGACGGTGCCGATGTCGCGTCCGTCGACGACCACGTCGTGTTCTTCAGCCGCTTTCCTGACCTGTGAGTTGACCCACTCTCTGACGGCGGGCATCGACGCCACGCGCGACACATTCCTCGTCACCTTGTCTCCGCGCATCTCCTCGTCCGCGGGCAGTCCGTCCAGCAACGCAGTGAACCCCACGTCTGTCGGTTCAAGTCGAACGATGCGAGCCGCGTCGAGCACTGACTGCTCTGTCCAGGTCTCAGCGCTTCCGCCGGCGCGGACACGCGCGGCAGTTGCCGCGCGGTACAGAGCACCGGAGTCAACGTGCCTGAATCCAAGACGTCGTGCGATCGCCTTTGCGGTGGACGACTTTCCGGACGCAGCGGGGCCATCCACCGCGATTGCCATTCGTGTGCTGTGCATCGTTATGCAGCTCACCTCAACCAGGTTTCGAGCGCAGTCGCGGCGTCTGTCTTGTCGTCGCGGTACTTCACGATCACGGGTGTCTGGAGCGACACACCTTCGCCGCTTCCCCAGTCAGAGCTCACTCTTCGCGCGCCGGGCACCACGACAGCGCCCGCGGGAATCTCCAGGGGATTTTCCGCATCTCCGCGATAAACGGTCTCGCGTACGAGGTCGAACACCGGTGTGCCACGCGTGAGTACCACGCCGGCGGCGACGACCGCTCCCTCGCGCACCACAGTGCCTTCGTAAATGCCGCAGTTGCCACCCACTATGACGTTGTCCTCGATCACCACCGGCGATGCATTGACGGGTTCGAGCACTCCACCGATCTGCGCTGCCGCGCTGATGTGGACTTGCTCACCTACCTGCGCACACGATCCCACCAGGGCATGCGAATCGATCATCGTCCCCGCGCCGACGTAAGCGCCGACATTGATGTACATGGGCGGCATGCACACCACACCGCGCGCGACGAACGCGCCGCGCCGAATCGACGAGCCGCCGGGCACGACCCTGATGCCGTCAGACAGCTGGAGGTGCCGCACCGGATAAGTGTCCTTGTCGAAGAATCTCAAGCCGGCATTTCCGCTCGGACCCGCCAGCGCCGTGGTGTCGCCCACTGACATGTCGACAAGCGTCCCCAGCCGGAAGCCAAGGAGAATTCCCTCCTTCACCCATGGCACTGCCCGCCACGCACCTGACGTGTCACGCTCGGCAGCGCGCACTTCGCCCCGCTCGAGCGCCGACAGAAGATCGTCGACGACCCTGCGCTCCGCGGCTCCGGGTTCATCGATGCTGGTGAGAGCTCGCTCAACTCTTTCGCTGAGCGATATGTGTTCTCGACTCACTGCTTTCTCCAATGAATGGATTGTTGCGCATGCCTTATGAGTTCAGGGCTCCGGCAGCGATCAGTGCGCTTCGCAGCTGCTCGTTGTGCGACTCTCGCATGGCGACGAGAGGAAGCCGAAGGACATTCTCGATCTTTCCCATCATCGCCAGAGCGGCCTTCGCCGGGAGAGGATTCGATTCGACGAATGCCGCGGCGGTCAACGGCGCCAGTCGATGGGCTATGGTGCGGGCGCCCGCAACATCCCCGGCGTCACATAGTTCAGTCAGCCGCGATGCGACACCGGGCACGACGTTCGATGTCACTGATATCACGCCGTCTCCACCCTCGGCCATCACCGCCAGCGTCAAGGTATCGTCGCCCGAAAGAACGGTAAAATGATCAGGCCTGTTGCGGATTATCTCGCCGATCTGCGCCAGATTTCCCGACGCCTCCTTCACCGCCGTGATGTTCTCATGCTCGGCTAGCTCCAACGTCGTTTCCGCCTCGACGTTGCTGCCCGTGCGTCCCGGCACGTTGTACACGATCAGCGGCAGGTCCACCGCGTCGGCAATTGCCCTGAAATGGTCAACGATGCCGCGCTGCGGCGGCTTGTTGTACATCGGCGAAGTGTGCAGCAGATGCGTTGCTCCTGCTGACTGCATCTCTCTCGAGGTGGCAATCGCGCGCCGGGTGTCGTTCGACCCGGCTCCCGCAGCCACTGGAACGCGGCCGGCAACGACCTCTACCGTGATTTCGACGACGCGCCGGTGCTCCTCGAGGGTGAGCGTTGCGGCTTCCCCCGTCGAGCCGCATGGAACGACAAAGTGGATTCCCTCTTCAATCTGCCAGTCGACGAACGCGCGCAGTGCTCTCTCGTCCACTTCTCCGCTCGCGGAGAACGGGGTCACGAGCGCCGTGCCGCAGCCGCGGAGCAGCGGGCGGCCGCGCGAATCCCGAGGCATTGCGATCATCGCCAGCCGCCGGACCGCTCATCATTAGCGAAGCCGAGCGCATCCCGCATCGTGAAGATCCCTTTCTTGCCTATAAGCCACTGCGCGGCGCGCAAGGCACCGTCCGCGAACACGCGACGGTCACGCGCTTCGTGACGCATCAGTATCTGCTCGAACGGAGCGTCGAACAGGAGCTCGTGAGTGCCCGGTACCGAACCCGTTCGCACACTCGTGACCGGCAGTTTGTCGCCGAGCGAGCCTTCCATCGCATGCGAGATCGCGATGGCGGTGCCGGAAGGAGCATCCTTCTTGGCCGAATGGTGGGTCTCGACGAGATGCGCGGCGAATTCCGGCGCTTTGGCGATAATCCGAGACGCCTCATGGGCAAGCTCCACAAAGAGCGTCACTCCAACGGAGAAGTTGGGCGCCCACAGCAACGCGCCGTCGGCTTCCCTCGCCTCGTCGGAGACGACCGGCAGGGAGTGATACCATCCCGTAGTGCCCACCACTACCGGAATGTTGCTGCGAAGACAGGCGACGATGTTCGCCACTGCTGAGCCGGGCTCGGTGAACTCGATCGCAACGTCGGGGTCACCCAGCGCCCGCCGCGTTATCCCCGCGCCCCCGCGATTACGGCTCTCATCGAGCATCGCCGTGAGATGCCAGCCGCGCTCCTGCACCATCTGCGCAATCGTACGGCCCATCTTGCCGTCACCAATGATCGCGATCGCCGGCGTTTTCATTGAGGAGCGCTCCCGAAGAATTCGGCATGCAGGCGTTCTATCGCCGGCGTAACGCTGTTCCCGTCGACGATGACTGTCAGGTTGATGCCGGTCGCACTGAGCGACATCATGTGGATCTTCATCTCACCGAGCGACATCAGCGCGCGGCCCATCGAGCCGCCCGCGTCGCAGATTCCGGCACCGACGATTGCGACAATCCCGCGATTCCGCTCGATCGTAACATCACCGAGCGAGCGAAGGTCCACCAGCAGAGCCTCGAGTCTCGCCGGATCGTCGATCGTAACTGAAACCGAGATTTCCGACGTCGCTACGACATCGACCGAAGTGTCGTGCCGCTCGAAGATCTCGAACACCTTCCGCAGGAAGCCGGACGCGAGCAGCATCCGCGCCGCGGCGACCTTCACCAGCGTGACGTTGCTCTTCCCCGCAATCGCGCTGACTGAGCGATGAGGTGCGTCGAACGTTATTCGCGTTCCCTTCCCCTCGGGGCGGCGCGAGTTGTAGATGAAAACAGGAATGCCGAGTCGGACTGCGGGAGCGATCGTGTTCGGATGCAGGACCTTGGCGCCGAACGACGACAGTTCGGACGCCTCGTCGAATCGTATCTCTTCGATCAGCTGCGCTCCTTTCACGACGCGCGGATCTGCGGTGAGCATGCCGTCCACATCCGTCCAGATCTCGATCGCCTCCGCGCTCAACGCTGCCCCCACCAGTGAGGCACTGTAGTCGGACCCGCCTCTCCCGAGCGTCGTGGTGATTCCCTCTTTCGTCGAGCCGATGAACCCTCCCATCACGGGCACGCGTCCCTTCTGCACCAGCGGCTGGAGAATCTCCCGCGCGCGCTCCGCGATGCGATCAGCATCAGGCTCGGCCTCCATGAACATGTTGTCTGTCTTCATCACCTGGCGCGCATCGACAAGCTCCGCGTCGATGCCGCATTTCGCCAGATAGGCGCTGACGAGATTAGAGGAGAGCAGCTCGCCAAAGGCCGCTATCGCGTCGAGCGAGCGGGGAGTCACATGTCCCAGTGTCGACAGAGCTTCCGCGAGATGCGCCAGCTCGTCGAACGTCGCGCTCAGCTCGCCGGCGATGTCATCCGCCTGATCGGATCCACCGAGAAGCGTCTCGCACTCGCGCAGGTGACGGTCTCGGAGCGTTTCGACACCGCGCAAGGCTCCGATCAGATGACCCTTCGCCGCCTGCTCACCGACAGCAAGCAGTGAGTTGGTCGCACCCCCCAGCGCTGAAACCACGACGATCGGACGTCGCGGCAATCGTCCCCTGATGATCTCCGCCGTGCGCGCGATCGCGGCGGCGTCTCCGACGGAGGTGCCGCCGAACTTGACAACGATCACGCTGCGCCGAGCCGCCCGGTGGCGGCGATCAGCTCAGCGTTCAGCACCGAGCCGCCCGCGGCGCCCCTGATCGTGTTGTGACCGAGAGCGACCATCCGCAGATGCAGCACGGTATCGTCACGCACTCGTCCAACGGTCACGGTCATTCCCGCGCCCGCACCCACATCGCGGCGAGGCTGGGGCCGGTTCGGCTCGTCAGTCACTGCCAGCGGCCGCTCCGGCCGACTGGGCAGGTCCCACGTTTCCCTGCAGCCTTTCCAGTCTCGCAACACCTGCAGGGCGTTCGCCACCGTTGGCCGTTCGTCGAACGACGCGGTGATGCAGACGGTATGACCATGCTCGACAGCGACTCGGTTCGCCTGCGCACTGACGCGCATCGTGGCCGGCGCAATCTCCTCGTTCGCGTAACGGCCAAGGAGCTTCAACATCTCGCGCTCGAGCTTCGGTTCCTCATCAGCGATGTAGGGAATGACGTTGCCGAGAATGTCGAGCGACGGGACTCCCGGGTAGCCGGCACCGGAGACGGCCTGCATCGTCGTGAGAAAAAGCGTGTGAATGCCGAACCTCTCATGCAAGGGCGCGAGGGCGACGGCCGCGACAGTCGCCGCGCAGTTGGCGTTCGTGACTATCGCGCCCGACCAGCCGCGGTGGCGGCGCTGGCAATCGAGCAATCGGAGATGATCGGCGTTGACCTCGGGGATCACGAGTGGGACGTCCGCATCCATGCGAAAATTCTTCGCGTTGCTGAGAACGAATCTGCCGGCCGCAGCAAACGCTCTCTCGACGTCACCTGCCACTATCGCATCGAGAGCGGAGAACACGATCGGTGCCGTCACGCGGGAAGGATCGGTCGGCAGCACCGTCATGTTGCGCACCGCCTCCGGCATTTCACCTTCGTGCCAGCGGGCTGCTTCGCCGTACGATTTTCCCTCGCTGCGCTCCGACGCAGCGACCTCCGCGATCTCGAACCACGGATGGTTTGCCAGCAGGCGCACGAACGTCTGCCCGACCGCGCCCGTAGCGCCAAGCACGGCTACACGCCACCGCTTACCCGAAGTCATCACGGGGCTCACGACGAGAGCAGGGTGCGCGCGATGCGCTCGTACGCGTCCACGCTGGCGCGAAGCTCTTCGACATCGATGTACTCATCGGGCGTGTGTGCAACGTGGATCGAGCCGGGTCCGAAAAGCAGTGGATTCCCCCACCGCGTCAGCAGCGGAATGTCCGAAGTGTAGGCCATCGGCGCGATGTCGAAGCCGGGAACCGTATGAAATCTCTGTGCGGGAATGTGGGAGCCGAACTCGACCTCCGCACGGCCGGCGGCCCATTGCTCGATCATCTGCCTGATCGGGTCTACGTCGCCGACGAGACGTATCATCAACTCCGCTTCTGCCTGCGAAGGAATGATGTTGGCCGCCGTACCACCGCGGATCGTACCGATGTTGATGGTAGTGTCACCAAGCATACCGTCGGATGGCAGCGGAAGGCCGCGGAGCGACGGAAGAAGCGACAGGAGAGGCTCGATCGCGGACTCACCAAGGTGCGGATACGCTGAGTGCGCTTCCTTTCCTCGAGTGCGAACGGTGACACGCAGAGATCCTTTAGCGCCGCTGGCCAGCTTGCTCTCGGTGGGCTCACCGTTGACGAGGTAACGACTCGTCGCGGCCAGGTTGTTGGCAGCTCGCGCTCCATCGGACCCTTGCTCTTCACCGACGACGAAGAGCAGGTCGACGCGATTCTCGCCCGCTGCGACGAGCCGCTCGGCGGCAGCGAGCATCGCCGCCGCGATACCTTTCGCGTCGCATGCTCCTCGGCCGTAAAGCCGCGTTCCGTCGAGACGCGGCGCGATATGGGGAGGAACGGTGTCGAGATGAGTCGAAAACGTGACACCGCGACCGGTCCGCGACGCCCACACGTTGCCTCGCCCGCGCGATACTTCCTGGACGGTCACGTTCCAGCCGCGGGCAACCAGCCAGCCCGACACAAAATCGACCACCCCGCTTTCGTTCGGCGCCAGCGACGGAATGGCGAGGAGCTCAGCGGCCAGGGCAACGACGTCTGTCATGCGGTGAAACTACATCAGCACGAAGGCGCGGGCGATGCTCTCCGCGCCTCCCTTCTCAACGCCGGCGTTTTGCGCCAGGGCGCTCTCAGGCGCCGATCGTTCCTGACCGCGTGCTCGTCGTATCCTGCGCCGTCCCGGGCTCGACCCCGCGCACATGCTCCACGAACATCTGCTGCACCAGCCTATTCGCTTCGCGGTTGTACTCGTCATGGAACTGTTCGCAGGTTTCGCCGATCTGGGCCAGCTGTGTGTTGCCGAGCGCCCGGCCCGCATCGCGGAACGTCTTGAACGTGTCTTCGGCCTGGCGGGACATGACGATGTCACCTACCAGCCTGAGGAAGTCGGATTCATGCGCCGCATCGGCGAGGTCACGTGCCTTCCCGAGCATGGCACCGATGATCTTCTTGCCGCTTCCTGCTTCGGCGCCGAGTGTCTGCTGGTAGTCCTCCAGCATCCGCTGATGCTCGCGCACGCGGGGTATGTGCCGGCTGCACAGGTCCCTGAAGCGGCTGTCTTCAGCCTGCTGCTCGTGACTCTCGACGGCTTCGAGGAAAGTCTGGTGCTGCATCACCGAGTTGTTGATCTGGCTCTTGAGGAAATCGATACCGCGGTCCATTGCTACCCCCCGAAAAATGACGACTTGGGCGCCCGCGAATCCGGTCGCCCCGTGTGCTATACAGGCACAACGCAGGCCACCGAAGCGATACCCGTGGACCGATTTCCGGGTCTCGCTTTCCACCCGTGGACGGCTGGCCTCGAAGTTGTATGCAATAGGGTCGGACTGCGTCGCCGTTGCAGGGTGCCGCATCACCGGGATGGGACTTACCCTCCACCCCCTTCAAGTTACCATCACCATCGGGAACGGCCGGAGGTTCACTTTCAATGGATCGTTCGCGGCGACAGGAAACGGGAACCCGTGGATCAATGGCGTCATCAGCGGGGCAACACTACCTGCGGTGGGAATTACCTTCGAGAGGCAGGGACCCTAGAGCCGGCGGCAGGTTAGGGGTGAACCCGTGGCTCAACGGGACCATAAGCGGCGCGACACTCCCGGCAACCGGCATCACGTGGGAAAGGCAGGCTCCGTAGCTACCTCCTATCGTTCGAGGGAAGCGAGAACCGCTCGTGCCGTCCGCGGATGTCGAGGGTCGAAGAACGGATTGACGTCGAGCGCAGCCTTCAGATAGGTCGCCGCGTTCGCGTCGCTTCCGAGGGCGCGATGAATCATCCCCGCGTGGTAGAAAAGACTCGCGTCGCGTGTGCCGAGTCGAAGGGCCTGGGTCATCGCCTCGAGCGCCTCGCGCTGCCTTCCCTGCTTGTGGAGCGCCCACGCCAGCAGGTCGAAGCCGTAGATGTCCTTGCGTGTCGCCATTTCCTCCCGTGCCCTCGCCGCGACCTCGTCCACCCGTTCGCCGCGGTCGAGGAGATGCAGACCTGAGGCTCGATGGTACGCTCCGGGCTCCGCTGCAATCGCAACGTCCATCGTCTTCATGTACTCGCGCGCCTTCGCGCTGTCTCCCAGCGCCAGGTGCGCGTCTCCAATCAGCCCGAGCGTTCCCGGATCGAGCGAGATCGCGATCGAGCTGTCGCCCAGCGAGATCGCTCGCCGCCAATCGCCTTTCAACGCCGCGAGTCGCGCCTGCGCCGCCATCAGCCGGTAGTCCTGGGGCATCACTTCACGGCCCGACATCAACGCGCTTTCGGCGCCACGCAGACGACCGTTCCGCATCTCGATGTCGCCAACCCGAAGATGAAACCACGCCACCTGCTCGCGCGAAAGGTCGGGGCTCGAATCGGCGGCCGCCATTGCGCGATAAAGGATTCGCCGCGCACCGCGATTGTTCCCGAGTAGTTCGAGCCATCGCGCGAGGCGAGGCGCAATGTTGAAGCTGCCGCGCGAATCGAGCGGCAGCGAATCGAAGGCTGCGCGCGCCCCCGCGTAGTCACCGACCTCGAGACTGACTTCGCCAAGCAACGCGCGATAACCGGTATGCGACGGATTCTCCGCGACGAGCCCGCGGCCGATGTCGCGAGCCTCGGCGAACCGGTGCTGCTCCATCAGGCTCAGTATGAGCGTCGCGTTTACGTCGGCGTTGTGCGCCGTCCGGAGCGTCAGCGATTGCCGCGCGAATTCCTCGGCGCGCAGCACGTCGCCGTAGTCGCCGCCTTCTCGCGCGCGGCGCAGGTAAAGAGCGGCGAGTTGCGCTCGGTCGCCCGCGCTGATCGGGTCGGCGGCGGCACGTCGTTCATAGAAAACAATGTCACGGTCGCGCCGGGAATTCTCATCGGCCGCCATCGAGTCGGCCGCCGCCCTTGCCCGATTTCGCTGCACCGCGATGCGCGCGCCGTTTCCGAACCACGTCGCGGCGGCGACAACCGCGGCGGCAAGGAGCGCGACTCCCCAACGCCCTCGACTCATATCCGGCAGCGAGCGGATACGACTGCGCCGGCTGATCTCTCAGGTTGAATGATCAGCCGGCGCCACCAGTACACGTTTATCATGCCACAGCCTGCAACATCGTCTTTAGACGTGCGGCGCCGCCACGTATGGGAAGACGCTCAGGAACGGCTTGTCATTCAAAGGTACGTTGTCCGTGCAAAGCGGAAGCTCGAACGGCGCGCAACTATTTCCCTCCGTCGCGAGTAGCGTGCTGAAGACCGCTGTCAGTGCGATATCGACTACGTCGTCCTGAAGCTTCCGCCCGCCCCACCCGTCCGCGAGCGCCCACGAGAGCCAGCCTGCGGTCGCCGGATCCTTGCTGGTGTCGACGATCAGGATGTCGGGGTAAAGCACGCTGCCGAGCAGCGTCGCAAGCGACTGTGGCCTTCCGGCGACGCCCGTGATGAACGCCTCGGTTTCGGGCCTGAACTCGGCCGTGTTGTACGGCTGGGTCGCATCATAAAGGACATGACGCGCCTTCAGGATCGTAACCTCGCTCACGAGTGGGTTGCCGAGTTCCTCGACCTGTACGTAGGTGACCTGCTGTTGCAGCTGACTGGCGCCCTCAGGGCTGGCGATGCTCTGCGTACTGCCGCCTTCGTTGCATCCCAGTGCCGCGAAAGCGAGCGCGACCGCCGCCGCTCCGGCCCGGTTCTTCATGTTCAACATATGCAATTCTCTCCTGTTTAGTGATGTCGGGGAAGGTGGCTTTAGAGGAGACCCGCGTTAATGCGACTGGTTGTCGCCCAAACGCCGAACCTCGGGAAGGAGGCGTGACCGTGCACGCCATCGCCGGTCAGCAGCGCGGTCGGCAGCTCGATCACGATGACCTGCGCGTTGACACCCGCGAGAAAGTCCACAGCCTCGCCAACCGGACGGAACGAGCTGGCCGTCGGTGTATCCGGAATTTCCGACAGCGGTCCGAACGCGGGCTTGCGATCGGGGATAATGCGGAAGAACTGTTCGAGATCGATCCAGAACGGGTCGTCGCGCGGACCAGCGAAGACCTGCATCTCGGTCGGGCTGCCGAGGATCGTGTTCGTCGGGCCGGTGACGACAAGTCCGCCGGTGCCCAGGAGCGTATTGCTCGTTCCGGTGGTGGCCGGCACGACGGGTCCGCGCACGGTGACGATCTGCGCGTTGTTCGGGCCCGTGAAGATGATCTGGAACACTAAATCCTCTACCGCATCTCCGGTCCGATCGATCTTGATCTGGTACAGCTCCTCGCTGATGTTCCCGAAAACGTGGCTCGGAGTCTGAGCTGGTGTGAGCGGCGACCCGGTGGCCAACACGAGAGCGATACGGCCCGCCGTCGCGGCAGGAAAAGCATACACATCGGTGATATCGTACCGCTGGTTTACCTCGGTGAAGACCGTCTGCTGGTGATCCGAGGCCCTCACGATGACTGACCCGGCGGTGACTGCGGCCGCCACAGCGCCAAGGGCGATGAGTGGCACGAGTCGGTCGCGCCGGTTGAACCATCTTTTCATAAAACGCTCCTGCGAGTGAGATGTGGGTGAAATAACCGAACCTTCGAGCGCCACGGGACGCCCCCGGGCTACCGCATTGTCACCGCGTCATACGACGGCTCCGCACTACCGGATTCATCGCCTTGCATGACGGGTTCCGCGATGGTCTCTGCATGATTCGGGCTAGCCGGCCCCGGGAAGTCCGGTTTCCGGGGATTTTGTATACAATCAGGTTTCAGCGCCTTGGCGGGCGCGCTCGACCGTCAGGCTGGCGGAGCGACCTCACCACGATCACGGCCACGTTGTCGCTTAGGTGTCGCGTCAATCCGTCGGTGCAGAGCACGATGCTGTCGCCCAGCTCCAGATCCACCAGGCCGACCACCTGCAGCAGCTCCGGCCCGCCAATCGCACTCGAAAGTGTCGCGCTCGGTCTTGAGCTGGCCGCCTGCTCATCTGTCCATGCGCCGAGCGACACCATGTACTCGGCGAGCGTCTGATCGCGCGTCAGTTGCGGAAGCTCTCCGCTACTACGGCCTCTGCTGACTTCTCGACTCCGTCGAGGCGTTTGCTGGACGCTACGTCGCCCTTTCAGGCGTAAAGCGAGATCTCCCCAGGTAATCCCATTCACTGTCCCTGCACGAGCGCCGGATCTACGCAGCCTGACTCTTGATCGCGAGAGCTT
>JALYOO010000142.1 GCA_030856845.1 Gemmatimonadota bacterium | reverse complement strand
GGATATCTCACCGAGCTGACATTCGCCAAGTTGTCCGGACTTCACTGGACCGGAAGCGTGAGTTACCAGGAGTACAGTCCGGCGTACGAGATCAATGAAGTCGGATTCCTTGGCGCGACTGACACTCGCTCCGTCACACCGATCATTCTCTACAACGAGAACAAGCCGAGCAAATACGTTCGCAACTGGGGGCAGTTCGTATTCTGGAATCCGACGTGGAATTTCGATGGGGACATGACCTACAAAGGGGTCGGATCGATCACCGTAGCTGAGCTGCCGAATTTCTGGCGCTATTTCCTACGGCTCGACTGGCGCCCCGCTGCGTTCAGTCCCGGACTCACCCGCGGCGGCCCCGTGGCGGCGTCTGTGGAAGGCGGCGGAGTTCAGGGTGAGATCACCTCCGATCGACGCAAGCGATACACCTACGGAATTTTCTCCTCGTACTCCTACAACGTCGCCGGCGGAACCGGTTTGACGATCAGCCCCCGCGCGACTCTTCGGCCCACCACCGCGGTCAGAATTACGCTGTCGCCGCAGTGGAACCGCACTTACGCCATCGCCCAGTTCGTCACCCGGGTGAGTGATCCACTGGCGGTGGACACCTACGGCTCACGCTACGTCTTTGCCACACTCGATCAGCGACAGCTGTCAATGGTCACGCGAGTTGACTGGACATTCACTCCCAAGCTCTCTCTTCAGCTGTTCGCGCAGCCGCTGCTCGCCTCGGCGGACTTCAAGGATTACAAGGAATTCGCACGCCCGCGTGAGTTCGATTTCGAGATCTACGGCAAGGACGCGGGTACGATCGCGCGTGACGATGCGACCGGCCGCTACACCGTGGATCCCGATGGAGCGAGTGCGGCGCCGGCTTTCAGCTTTTCGGAACGAGACTTCAATCGGCGGTCGCTGCGCGGCAACGCTGTCGTGCGGTGGGAGTATCGACCGGGCTCAGCGCTCTTCTTCGTCTGGCAGCAGAGCAGGTTCGGATCTATTCCGTCGGGAGAATTCGAGTTCGGCCGCGACTTCCAGGACCTGTGGGCAACCCAGCCTGAGAACGTGTTCGTGGTGAAGGGAACGTGGTGGATCGGTAGATAGACGCGCCGGCGGCATTGCTTGCACGCCGCCATCGTTCGTCGCAATCTCAGGGCGATCCCATCATCGGACCTCCGATTCGCGGAGCTCCGATATCATGGTAGCCCTCGAGAACAATGCGCCCCCTGCCTTCGTCTCTTTCGCTTCTTTCGCTGCTGTTCGTCACGCTGCCCGTTTCGCTGGCGGCACAGCGAATCACCGTCCTTCCCGAGTCACACGTTCGCCTAATATCCGAGGAGATTTCCGGCGACGCGGCTTTCGCGCACATCAGGCACAACTCCCAGTTCCATCGTCCTCGCGGAGGTTCTGACGGACTCTGGAAAGTCGCCCAGTACTACGAAGAGAAAGCGCGGGAGTATGGACTTGTCGATGTAAAGCTCATCAAGCAGGCGTACGGCACTACGCGGCCGTGGAACGCTCGGTTCGCCGATCTCTGGATTGCGGGCGACCGTCCGGAGCGCATCGCCTCCACGCTTCAAACGCCGCTGCACCTTGCTGACCTGAGCCGCGCCGCCGACGTCAACGCGGAGCTGATCGACATCGGCGGTGGGACGGCGAAGGAGCTCGAGGGACTGAGCGTCGCGGGCAAGATCGTGCTGACTCACGGGGCTATCTCGACCGTCATGCAGCAGGTTGTCGCCGGCAAGGGTGCCGCGGGAATTGTGTGGTATCCGAGTCCGTTCTACGAGGGAAATGGCATCGACGGCTCAGGCTTCAACATGCCTGACCAGGTGCGTTGGCTCTCCGTACCGTCCGGGCAGGTCGCTGGCAAGGAGCCGACGTTCGCTTTCGTTCTGTCGACGCGACAGGGGGTCGAGCTGCACAACCGGCTGGCCCGGGCGACCGCGCCAATTCGGGTTCGCGCGACGGTGGATGCCGGATTCACTTCAGCGCAGGGCGCCGAGCCCTGGCAGGTGATGGTGGAAGGTTTCATTCGCGGCACCGAACCCGGGCTCGGCCAGGACATCGTTCTCACGGGCCACATGCAGGAGGGAATGCAGAGCGCGAACGACGATGCGAGCGGCACCGGCAGTGTTCTCGAGATTGCCCGCGCACTCAACAAGCTCATCGATGAAGGCCGCGTTCCCCGGCCGCGGCGGAACCTGCGCTTCTGGTGGGTCACCGAGTTCTCCAGCTCACGCCAGTACTTCGCCGACAATCCCGAAGCGCACAAGCGCATGTGGGTGAACGTCAATCAGGATATGGTAGGCGCGGATCAGTCGCTGGACATCATGCGCAAGCAGGGAATCACGCGGGTGCCGGCGGCGCGTTTTCATTTCCTGAATGATGTTGCCGAAGCAGTCATCGAGTACATGGTCCGCGGCAACACGTTCGAGCTGGCGCAACTGCAGGCCGGAATCGCGCAGATATATCCCAAGCCTCATCTGTCGAGACTGGGCAGCCGGCAGCGATACAACG
>JALYOO010000141.1 GCA_030856845.1 Gemmatimonadota bacterium | reverse complement strand
GATTCGCGCCAATGACCGTCGGCAGTACCCCCACCACCTGTATTCTCCACCGGAACGCTTGCGTCGCAGACGGCAAGGCCACCGAGGCTGTGGCACGCGGCGATCGCGAGCGGTCCGACAAATCGGGTCGTGGATGTACCACCGCCGACGAGCAGGTTCTTGCGGGTCCAGAGTGTACCAACGCCAACGACGTGCAGCATCTCGTGCAGGATAACGTCGTTCATGCGGCCACTCGTTATCAGCCCTTCAATGTCGTCGGCATCGAATGTCATGACGCCGATAATTGTCGCAGACCCATTCGCGGTGTCGCGAACGAAGCAGGGTCCGGCCGATGCGAGGATCTTCCCCGCGCCGTCGATGGGTGACACCGAAGCATAGATAATGACGTCGTCGATGCTTTCCGAGAACGCGGTGACGCCAGTCACTCCGCAGTTGCTCTCGAGGTTGACTCCCGGATTGGGGGCCTGCACGTTGATCACGTCACCGATGATTCCGCCGCGGATCCTCGCGGCGGCACGCGTGAAGGCGTCGGCAGCGGCGGCCGGCATCGCCGGACCGAAGAAGCGCAGGTCCAGTCCGTAGTCGGTTCTAACCGTGGCGGAGATCGACACCGAGAATCCGGCAGCGCTCGCGAGAAGTGTCTGCGGCGCAGCAGTCTTGCCGAGTTTCCACGCCGGTGCGGTCGCGTTACCCGCACCGTCTGTAGTTACCCTCTGTGAAGGGATGCTGCCATCCCCTGCCGTCACGGTGAACGTCACCGTCGTGGAGGGCACTCCGTTGCCGAACTGATCGCGAACCTGGACCGTAACTGTGCCGATGTCCGTCCCGGCGAGCGCCGACTGCGCGCCACCACTCACCACCGCGACGGAGGCCGGGGGCCCGGCGATGCCATTAACGCTGATCGTTATCGGCGCAATCCCCGGAACCGTGATGGTGACCGTGTTGACGCCGGCGGTTCTGCCCAGCGTCCAGGTCCCGATCGGCGTGGGACCACCGGCAACGGTGGTGGTGGGGGTGTTGGTAATGCTCCCCCCTCCCGCGGTCACTCTGATCGTCACTGACACACCGCCAAGAATACTTCCGGCCGCATCCTTCACCACGAAACCGAGCGGTGTGACCATAACGAGGCCGGCAGTTGCGCTGGGCGCGTTGGTTTCGACGGCGCTGCCCGATGAGGGCTCCGGCGGCCCGATGGACTTGTCCCCACTGCACGAGAGTGTAGCGGTGGCGATGGCAGCTAAGACCAGCGCCCTTGCGGTGTGCTTCAGGTTGGCTCGATCGCGGGACACGAAACGACTACTGCGGGAATACAGAATCGGGTGCAGCCGCATGAGCACTTACCGGTGGGGGATACAATAAACAGCGCCGCATTAAACATACGGCGCTGGAGTATGTAACCAGTATACGGGCGGGCAACGTTTCCGCAACTACGGGCGGCTTCGGACTGTGATTAAGGGTCCTCAGTTCACAGTCCTCCCGGGAAGGACTCGATGATCTGTCACAACTAAAGTGACCCGCAGTCATCCTTTTCACGCTTCACGTAGGGCAGTCATCGGTGTCTCCCTGAAGACATCGCGGCCGGCGAGCAGCCCGATGGCGATCGTCAACGCCAGCATCAGCAGAGCGATCGCGGCTGCCGGAGCCAATGCGGGGCTGAAGCTGCTCTCGAACAGGAAATGTGTCAGGGCCCATCCCCCGCCGATGGCGAGCACCATTCCCGTCAGACTCCCGAGAAGCCCGAGCAGAGCATACTCCGCGAGGAGTATCCGCATGATCTGGCCGCGACTCGCGCCGAGCGTTTTCAGGAGCACTCCTTCGCGGATTCTGTCGCGCCTTGTCGCCGCAACCGCGCTGAACAGCACCGGTATTCCCATCGCCAGGCTGAAGAGCGCCATGAAGCGAATGGCGGTCGTCACCTTGCTCAGTATTCTGGCGACCGTCTCCTTGACGAGCGTGAGGTCGAGACTGGACACATTCGGAAACCGGGTGACTATGTCTCTTTGAAGACCCGCCACCGTCGACGTTCCCGCCACAGTTGCGAGAACGACGTACTGGCGAGGCGCCCTGGCAAGAGACGCAGGCGAAAAAACTGCGAAAAAATTCGGCTCGAACCGCGCCCACGTGATCTCGCGCATGCTGGTGACGCGCACTGGAATGCGAACTCCCTGGACATCCCAGGTGACGATGTCGCCCAGCTTCACTCGAAGCTCGTCAGCCACGTTCTTGTCGAGTGATACCTCGCCCGTATCGGTCGGGCTCAGGGCCGCACCGGCTGTAAACCATTTTCCCGACACCAGCTTTTCGCCGGTGGTCACCGTGTCACGAAATGTCGATCTGTATTCGCGGCGCAATGCCCACGAAGGGCGTCCCGAAGGCTGAGCGCGTCTCGATGAGCCAGCCGTTCCCGTTATTGTTTCGCTGCCCGTACGGCGTCCTTCGCTGCCTTTTTCTGCCGTTCCGCTGGCGCGCCGCAATGAATCTTCCTTTCGCCGTGCCGCGGCATCGTCGATGATCTGCTCGACGCTTCTGTCGTTGATCGCCGCGATGCGCATGGTGACAACCGGCGCCGTCTGAAGCACGCGACCACGCGATCCAACGAGGGAATCCACCGAAGCAGCCTGATCCTGCTGGATGTCGAAGAACACCAGATTCGCGTTTGACTTATCGACGTTCACATTGAACTGCCGCAGCAGGTTGCTCTGAACGAGATACAGCGTGGTGATGAGAAAGGCGCCAAATCCGAGCGAGAGGATCACTGATCGCGTCTGGTTGGCGGGTCTATACAGATTCGCTACTCCCTGGCGCACGACGTAAGGCCAGCCGGCTCGCATTGTCCGCCGAGCCAGCCATGACAGCAGAATTGCGCTGCCCGTAAGCACGGCGATCACAGCGAACGTCGATGCGCTGATCCACAGTCCCTGCCGCCACTCGCTCGCGCGCAGAAGCCCGATCGCGACCACGCTCAATGCGAGCGCAACGTCCACCGTCACGCGGGGCACGTCGTTCCAACGCATTCGCAGAATTTCGGAGTCGGCGTCGCGCCGGAGTGTCTGCAGCGGGGATACGTTGCGCAGTGCCAGCAGCGGACGAAGCGAGAAGATGAGCGCTATCCAGCCGCCGACCGCGATTCCCGTCAGTATCGCCGCGGGCTCCAGCGTCACCGCAACGTCCACCGGAAGGAAGTCGCCGAGCACGCGCGGGAGTCCGAACTGCACCGCGACACCAAGCGCCGCCCCGGCGAGTGCCCCGAGCAGTCCCATTGCGGCCGCCTGCGCAACATACATTGACAGCACCTGCTCGCTCGATGCACCGAGGCACCGCATTATCGCGACGGTGTCGATTTTTCTCGATACGAAGGCGCGTACTCCGCTCGCCACGCCTACACCGCCGAGCAGCAGCGCAACGAGGCCCACGATGCCGATGAAATCAGACAGCTGATCGATAGCCTCTGTGGTGTTTTCCTCGCTTTGCGTCACCGTTCGTGCGCGCATCTGCTGCCGCTCGAGCGCGGCTCGCAACGGCCTGATGGCACGATCCGCATTCACCCCGTCGGGAAGTCGTGCCAGCACACCGTACTCGGCGGTGCTGCCGAAAACCAGCAGCTGTGTCTCGGGAACATATCGTTCCGGAATGAACACTCGCGGGCCGATGATCTCGGCGATGCCTGGCGTGCCAGGCACGTCCTTGAGGACGCCGGCGATGACGAATCTTCCGAGTCCGAGCGTCAGCGTGTCGCCGAGACGCGCGTTGAGGGCAACGAGAAGTGATGGATCGACGAGCGCGTTGGCGCCGGATTGAAGCGACTTCCACCTTCCCGCGGGTTGCGTAGTGATGACTCCGTAGAACGGATAGTTGGAGCTCACTCCACGCACCTGTACCAGTCTTGTCCCGCCGCTCCTCGGCACCAGGGCCATGGAAGGGAAGGTGACAACGCGCGCGAATTGCGCCCCGGATCTTCGCGCCAGAGAGTCGAGCAGCGCTCGCTGTTGCGGCGTGTAGGGGCGCCTCGAGCCGAATGCGACATCACCGCCGAGCAGCGCGCGCGACTGGTCGCGGATGGAGCGGGTCACATTGTCCGCGAACGAATCGATTGCCACCAGAGCCGCAACGCCGAGGGATATCGAAGACATGTACAGGAGGAGTCGCCGGCGTGCGCTTCGGCTCTCGCGCCATGTGAGACTGATCAGCTGTCGGAGGGATGATCGAGCGCTCATCTCTGAGGTTCCAGCATCATCGGTGAATTCTCCGTGGGCGATTCGGAGGCATCAGCGACTACCTCGCCATCGGCCAGGCGGATGGTGCGCGCAGCGCGGCTGGCGAGCACTGCATCGTGAGTGACGAGAACGATCGTAGATCCCGACTCGCGATTGAGCGACTCCAGCAGATCGAATACTCTCGCGCCGGTGCCGGCGTCGAGATTTCCGGTCGGCTCATCCGCAAAGAGAATGCGTGGAGAGTTGGCGAAGGCGCGGGCGATGGCGACTCGCTGCTGCTCGCCACCGGAGAGCTGCATCGGGAAATGGTGGCCGCGGGCCGCCAGACCGACTCGCTCGAGCAATTCATCGGCGCGCGCTGGTGCCCCGCTGAAACCCCGCAGCTCCAGTGGAACCTGGATGTTCTCCCGGGCGGTCAGTGTAGGGATGAGTTGGAAGCTCTGAAATACGAATCCGACTTTTTCACCGCGGAGTCGCGCGCGGTCGTTCTCCGACATTGTAGTGAGATCGTGCCCATCGAGGATCACGCGCCCGCGGGTCGGGGTATCGAGACCAGCGAGCAGGCCGAGCAATGTCGTCTTCCCGCTTCCTGAAGGTCCGACGATTGCGACGAATCCACCCTGCGGTATTGTGAACGACACGTTTCGCAGAACCGCAATCTGCTGATCCCCGCTGCGATACTCCCGTGTAACTTCCTTCGCGATGAGCATGAAGATCCTGATGATTGTTTTTGTGGCCGCTTCGGTGGCGTGCCAGACGGAGCGCAATATGGACAGCGCGACGGCGGGGCCTCCCGACGCTCCCGCGATGACGGACACATACGAGAGCGAGAGTGCAGCGGTTCCGTCGGCGCAGCTCCCATCGGGCGATTCGTCCCGTGCGAAAGTTACAGTGCTGTTCTTCGGGACGAGCCTCACTGCCGGCTATGGTCTCGATCCCGAGCAGGCGTTTCCGAACCTTGTCGCCGCCACCGCGATGCGGAGCGGGTTGCCCATCACGGCCGTGAACGCCGGGCAGTCAGGAGAAACGTCGGCCGGAGCCTTGCGGCGTATCGAGTGGACGCTTCAGCGGCCGGTGGACATAGTGGTGCTGGAGACTGGCGGCAATGACGCGCTCCGCGCACTCGATCCGGACTCGCTTAAGGCGAACCTGTCGGGGATCGTGCGCAGGATTCGCGCGTCACAACCACGCGTTCGCATTCTGCTGGCGGTGATGGAAGCGCCCCCGAATCTGGGTCAGCGCTACACCGCGCAATTCAGGAAGGCGTATGCGGATGTCGCCCTTCAGGAAAGACTTATCCTCGTTCCCTTTCTGCTGGACGGTGTGGCGGGGCGGACGGACCTGAACCTTCCCGACGGCGTACATCCCAACCTTCGTGGGGAGCGCATCGTGGCTGACAACGTCTGGCGGGCGCTGCGTCCGGCGGTGGAGGAGGTTTACGCGACAAAACGCAAAGGTTAACTTTCAGGGCTTGCTTCATCGATATTACACGCGCGGTGCGCGGACCCGATCGGGCCGGCAGCCGCGCTATTTATTGGGCTTCCTCACATGGCATTTCCAGCAACACAAATCCGCCGCGGAATGGTCCTCGTCTACGAGGGAGATCCGTGCCGCGTTCTCGAGTTCAGGCACCATACTCCGGGCAACCTGAGAGCGATGGTGCAGGCAAAGCTGAAAAACCTGCGCAACGGCGCGAGCTTCGAGCATCGGTTTCGCGCCGCCGATACGGTAGAGAAGGCATCGATGGAAACGCACGACCTCGAGTTCCTGTACCAGGGCGGCGACACGTTTCACTTCATGAACACCGAGAACTACGACCAGCTGGAGATGGACGAGGAGATGCTGGGGGACAACGCTCAGTGGATGCAGCCGGGGATGAAGATCCAGGCCGAGTATTACAATGGAAGGCCTATCGGCATAGACCTGCCCAATTCGATGGTGCTGGAGGTCGTGGATACGTCGGCAGTGATGAAGACGGCGACGAAGAATGCGTCGTCGAAGCCAGCGAAGCTGGAGAATGGGGTGACGATCAACGTGCCCGAGTTTGTGAAGACGGGTGAGAAGGTGCGCGTCAATCCGAGTACTGGTGAGTACATGGACCGCGCTAAATGAAAGAGGCGCAGAGCGCCTTCGGCGACGCTGAATGCGCAGAGACGCAGAGTTACTGACGACCGCTGACGCTTATCCACTTCTATGACGTCGGCTAAGCCAGGCGCGCTGAGGCTCTGGTATTACATTATGGGTGAAGGACGAGGGCACATGGTGGCTGTAGCTCAATCGGTTAGAGCACCGGTCTGTGGCACCGGGGGTTGCGGGTTCAATTCCCGTCAGCCACCCTCGCTTTTCACCGCAGCGCGGAGGCACGCGCGGTACTGAGTGTAGGTCCGTAGCTCAATTGGTAGAGCACCGGTCTCCAAAACCGGCGGTTGCAGGTTCGATTCCTGCCGGGCCTGTCAAGCTGGTGGCCCGCAATACACCAGATAGTTCCGGCTCGCTTCCCCGGTCTCCCGGTCCCGTTCGAGGCCAGGAAATCCGCCGACGATGGCGAGATACCAAATACATTGGATCCCATGCATCGGTAGAGCCAACGCTCCCATTTGTTGAACGCAATGGTTTCCTTATATCGGCTGGAATGCCCGCGGTACAGCGGCCGGCACTGCTCATCCCGCTTCTTTACGCTCACGACAGCGGGTAAAGAAATCGGTACTTGTTCTTGACAACGCCGATCGCGGAGGCGGAATTACCCGAGCGAAGCAATTAAACAAACAGTTGGTACCTCCTCCCCACCGCGAGGGCAGCTCTATGGCAGTCGTCCGTTATTTCCTTCCCGCCGTTATCGCGAGTTTGCTGTGGACCTTCGGACTCGGTGCGCAAGCTCCCACTGGCTCAATCACGGGACGCGTAGTCGACAGCACGACCCGGCAGCCGCTCGCAGGGGTCACCGTGCTGATCGAAGACACACAGCGCGGGACGGTCACGGAGAGTGACGGCGGATTCCGTCTCAGCGGCGTACCCGCCGGAACCCAGCGCGTGCGTGCGCGTCGAATCGGATACAATTCTCAGCTGCAAAGCGTGGCGGTTGGCACCGGAGCGACGGCGACGGTTCAGTTCGCGCTGATACCGAGCGCCTCTATTCTGGAAGGGGTAGTCGTGACTGGCTACGGCACTCAGCGCCGAGTGGCGGTCACGGGTTCGATTACGAGCATTGACGCCGAGGCGGCAAACGTCGGAGTCGCACCGAATGTCAACTCATTGATTCAGGGCCGAGCGGCCGGCGTCAACCTGACTCAGAACAGCGGTGAGCCGGGTGCCGGTGCCCAGATTCGCATTCGCGGTGGAACGTCGATCAGCGCCAGCAACGAGCCGCTGTATGTGGTCGACGGCGTTCCCATTCCGAGCATCGAGACCGAGCAGCGTGGTCGCGGCATCGATGGTTCGGCGCCAATTGGGCGCAGCCCGCTGAACCTCATCAATCCGTCAGACATCGCCTCGATCTCGATTCTCAAGGACGCTGCGGCATCCATTTATGGCACGCGCGCCGCCAATGGCGTGATTCTGATCGAGACCAAGAAGGGCTCCGGTAGCGGTTCAACCATCGAGTATGAGTCTTACATCGGCAGGTCATCCCCGGAACGATACCTGGATGTACTGAATGGAGACGAGTACCGGCAGTTCGTTCAGCAGCAGGTTACCGGCGGGAATCTTGCGGCGTCTCGTATAGCAGGTTTGGGCCAGGCGAACACTGACTGGGAGCGCGCGGTTACCCGCAGCGCGACAACGTCAAATCAAAACCTTTCTTTCGCCGGCGGTTCGACGAGCACGCAGTATCGGGCCTCCCTCAACTATATGGACCAGCGGGGCATCGCGATCTCGAGCGGGTTCAAGCGATATCAGGCGCGGCTCAATGCAGGGCATCAGGCCCTCGGCGGCCGACTCCGCCTCAATCTCAATCTGACCGGCTCCCAGATCAGGAACGACTATCTCCCGTTCGAGAACACGGGGGGATTTGAAGGGGGCGTGTTCATCAACATGGTCAACTTCAACCCGACGCGGCCGATCTCCGACACCGATCCGGTGACGGGACTGACAAAGTTTTTCGAGGAGGGACCCGGCAGCCAGTCGGTGCGAAACCCGGTAGCGCTCGCGAACCAGCTGCAGGATTTCGGCAAATCAACCCTGACGCTCGGCAACGTATCGGCGGA
>JALYOO010000198.1 GCA_030856845.1 Gemmatimonadota bacterium | reverse complement strand
TCCAAAGACCGATGTCCTGCCATTGGACGAGGGGGCAGAACTACTGCAACCGCCGCACGTCGGGGAAAGGTGACCGCGACGTGCAGGAGTTCAATATAAGACCAGCGCTGAACTCGAGCTAAACATTTTGGATGGGTTCGCCGATGACCCACTGTCGATGGGTGCGGACTTTGGATCGAGGACTCTTACGGATCCAGGACCAACGGCCATCAACGATCGACGACTAATTGCGGAGTGCGAATGCGCAAAATGCGCGACGCGTGTAAAAGCCCCGAATTGCCGCGTCGCCGGTCGTACAGAGCGTTTCGTTCATCCTCCGTCCGCAGTTAGTCGTCGATCGTCGATGGCTGTGAGTCCTGAATCCGTAAAATCCTGAATCTGCAGTTCGCGCAGGCGCGGATCAGGTCAGCCGTACGGGTGTTGCGACGGCGATTGCCGTGGTCGTGTGACGCGTTGTGAAGCCGGATCGCCCCGCGATCGGCGACTCCGTCCCACGATCAATCAAGCTGTAGACAGTCGACCCTGAGCCTGTCATCTGCGCGAACGATGACTCTCCCGATCTGAGATCCCGCAGCGTGTCCGCGATCTCCGGGTAACGAGCTGACACGAGCCCCTCGAAATCGTTGCGCGCGAAGCGAGCGATATCCTCCCATCGCGACAAATCCTCTGGCCGCAACGCCAACGCGGCCGGGCACGGCGGAGACGACCCGTCACGCAGATCTTCATCGAGCCACCGATAAGCGTCCGCCGTCGAAACTGCGAAATCCGGCGTCATCAACAGTAAATCGCGCGACGGAAGTGACGGCAGCTCCATCATCCTCTCTCCATGTCCCCACGCCAACGCCATCGCAGCGTCGCCCGTGAGAAATGCAACGTCAGACCCCAGGTCGCTCGCCAGCTCCATCAATGTATGGGCTCCCATAGGATTCGGGCTCAGCATGTCGAGAGTTCTCAATACCGCGGCAGCGTCCGCACTTCCGCCCCCAAGCCCCGCGCCGACGGGGATGTGCTTTGTCAGCTCGATGCGAAATCCCGCTGGCCACCCGGCACGCGCTGAATACGAGACCGCAGCCCGGTACGCGAGATTCGACCCGGGCGCGCCGAGCTCAGCTCCCGCGACATCGATGACTCGCTCGCCGTTCGTGACCTGAACCTCGACCTCGTCGGCGAGCTCGACGCGGTGAAAGATCGTCTCGATGGAGTGAAAGCCCGACGACTCTCTCGCCAGGACCCGCAGGTGAAGATTTATCTTTGCCTGCGCACTGATACGCGCAGATGGTCCGTTCACCCGGGCGTTGCCGGTGCCGCTGAAATCTCGCGGAAGCGCAACCCGAGCCGCGTGAAATACCACAGTCCGATGACCGTGATCGGGATGAAGCTCAGGATGTGGAATCCGATCGCCCAGCTCGTCGCCTGCGTCGCGCCAACCCCATAGATGCCAAGGCCCACGGTCGCCAGCTTCTCGAAGAATCCGAAAAACCCTGGAGCGGACGGGAGCGCGACACCGATCGCAATGAGTGTCTGGAGAAAGAGCGCGGCAGAGAAGGGAAGCTCGATGCCGACTGCCATGAAACCCAGCCAGAATGCGAGACCGTTGAGCAGCCAGTGCGCGATTGTCCATGCGAGCACGGCGGCGAACCGGGTTGGGTCTTTCAGCACACTCAGCCCCTCGCTGAACCGGATGAGGGCGGACTTTCCGCGCTCTTCTATCCCTGGAGACACTCGACGGGAAAAAACTTCAAACCCGCGAACGAGAACTGCCGGGAAGAACGCAAGTCCGTACAGCGCCGCAACGAGCAGCAGCACAAGGACGATGGAACCCTGCGCAATACCGCCCAGTGACTGGCCGGCGATTGTCGCGTCACGCGGAAAGCCGGGATCCATGAAGGCGAACACCGGCAGCATCAGTAAAACGAGCATGTCGAACAACCGGTCGACAGCGAGCGACGCGATCGCCGTCGGAAACGGAACCACGGTTGCACGACTGAGCGCGTACGCCCGCGCGATCTCGCCGGCACGCGCCGGTACGAGGTTGTTCACCATCATTCCGATGGCGGTCGATCGCCAGAGGGGGCCGAACTTCTGACGAGGCGCAACCGGCTCCAAAATCGTGCGCCATCGCCGAGCGCGGAGCGGGAAAATCAGTGTCGCGCAGGCCGCAGACGCGAGGAAGAGCGGAAGGCTCGAACGGGACAGGGTTTCCCACACGGTGCCAAGAGATACATCCCTGAGAGTCCACCATAGCAGGATCGCGCTGAGCGCGATGCCGATTCCGCTGCGCAGGTGCGACTTCCAACCGCCCGCCCGCCGCGAGCTCGACTCAACGACGTCAGCAGAATCAGTCATCCGTTGGAAATCTCTCCTGTCGCGCGGGCAGCGTCCATCGCCGCGCGAACTTCGCGCACCGAATCGTGAAGTCCGCAAAAAATCGCTCGGCCGATTATGGAGTGGCCAATGTTCAGCTCCTCGATCTGTTCGATGGCGGCAACGGGACGAAGATTTCGAGCGGTAAGGCCATGTCCCGCGTGCACCGCCAGCCCCAGATCGGCCCCATGCCGCGCAGCAGATATCAGATTGTCGATACCTCGCAATGGATCGTGAGCAAACCTGCCGGTGTGAAGCTCGATCGCTTCGACTCCGAGGTCGCGCGAAGCGGTCACCGCGTCTCGCGACGGATCGATGAACAGACTCACGCGGATATGCTCTGCACGAAGCCGCTGTATCGCCTGCGCTACTTCCGGCCTGTGTCCAGTTACGTCCAGCCCGCCCTCCGTCGTTATCTCTTCGCGCTTTTCAGGCACAAGCGTCACCTGCTGCGGCCTGACGCGAATAGCGATGCTCACCATCTCGTCCACGCACGCCGTTTCGAGGTTGAAGAATGTCCGAACGCTCGTTGCGAGCGCCTGTACGTCGGCGTCCTGCATGTGCCGCCTGTCCTCACGAAGGTGCGCAGTGATTCCGTCAGCGCCCGCGCTTTCACAGATGGCCACCGCCTCTATCGGGTCAGGCTCTGTCCCTCGGCGCGCCTGTCTCAGCGTAGCGATGTGATCTATGTTCACATAAAGACGCTGGTGTCTTGCTGCCATTTATCCCGCCGCTTAGGTTCGCAACAACTTCCGTGGAGTACCGAGTGAAGAGATTCATGCTCGCGCTTGCCGTGCTGTCGGCGTGCACGCCTGCCGTAACCCCCGCGCCAGCTCCCGGGCCCGCGACTTCTCCCGGAACCACGGGTGGAAATCAGCTCACCGGAGCAGCGTCCGCACGCTCAGCTGTGGAACAGTTCCTTGTCGCCGTCCGTGCGGAGGACCTTCAGGCGATGGGAACGATATTCGGAACTGCCCGAGGCCCGTCGCGCGACAACATGGACGGCGGTGAGCTGGAGAAGCGGCTGATAATTCTCCAGTGCTTCTTCAATCACGACAAATCTCGCATCGTCGGCGAGACATTGGGAGACGGCGGACACCGCATCGTCACCGCCGAGCTGATTCGCGGCACCCAGACGCGGTCTCCAAAATTCTACGTCATTCCAGGTCCCGGTCGCCGCTGGTACCTGGACAACATGGAGATCGTCGCGGTGCGGGATTTCTGCCGCAAAGGCAACACGTAGACTCAGTGCTCGGTCAGCTCCACCAGAATTCCTCCGGTCGAGCTAGGGTGTAGAAAGGCGATCCGCTTCCCCTCGGCGCCCCGCCGGGGAGTCTCATCGATGATCTTCAGGCCCGACGCGCGACACCGTTCGAGGGTGGCGTCGAGGTCGTCGACGGCAAAGCAGATGTGGTGGATTCCGGGACCTCGGCGGGTGATGAATCTCCCCACCGGCGTGTCCTCACCCTCTGCCTCGAGCAGCTCCACCAGTGACCCTGCGGCGTCGAAGCCCGCGATCCTCGCTCCGTCCGAATCGGCGAGCGCCGCCTCGGGGAGACCAAGCACATCGCGATAGAAGGGAATCAGCTCGGCGATCGATCCGACCGCGATTCCAACGTGCGCGATTCGGGTGCCTTTTGGGGTGCCATCTTGCATTAGATTTCAATCCGAAGAAGAACCAAACATAATCCGCCGGCCGGGGCGGAGAATCCCGCCTCACAGGGGTCGTAAATGTCGAATGCGGTTGATGTGACAGACAGTGATTTCGAAGTCGAGATCGAGAACTACGAAGGTCTCGCCGTAGTTGATTTCTGGGCCACCTGGTGCGGCCCGTGCCGGATGATCGCGCCCGTGCTTGACCAGCTGGCGGTTGAATACGCGGGCAAGGCCAAGGTCGCCAAGCTCGACGTCGACACCAACGTCAAAACGCCGGCCCGTTTTCAGGTGCGCTCCATTCCGGCGATTCTCTTCTTCAAGGACGGCAAGCTCGTTGACCAGGTCATTGGCGCCGTTCCGAAGTCGCATCTCGAAGGGAAATTCCGACAGCACGCTGCCTGACGACAGGGCTGAGGCGAGCGCGGAGGCCGGCGATTCGAAGGCCGCCTCCCTTTTCGTCGTAAGCACTCCCATAGGGAATATGGGGGACATGTCTTTTCGCGCGGTCGAGGTGCTTTCCTCGGCCGCGCTTGTCGTTGCGGAAGACACGCGGCATTCCCGCCGCCTGCTCGATCACTACCAGATCCGGACCCCCTGCTCGCCGTATCACGAGCACAACGAGGCGCGAGAGACCCCGCGCCTGGTGAAACGGCTACTCGCAGGGGATTCGGTCGCGCTGATTACGGATGCCGGCACCCCGTTGCTATCCGATCCCGGCTCACGGCTGGTTTCCGCGGCGATAGCCGCCGGGGTTTCCGTCGTGCCGATTCCTGGCGCCTCCGCATTGCTGGCCGCACTCGTGGCCTCGGGCCTCGCGGGCGATCAGTTCACATTTTTCGGATTTCTTCCGCGCAAGGGAAAGGAACGACTGCGTTCCCTGACGGGGATAATGCGGCTCACTCATACCGCTATCGTCTACGAATCGCCGGTGCGGCTGGGCGCCACTCTGAAGGAGCTCGCCGAGGCGGGAGTCGGTGCGCGCGCGGCAGTGGTTGCGCGCGAGCTCACCAAGAAATTCGAGGAATTCACGAGGGGAACCATCGCCGAGCTTTCGCGGAGATACGCGGAGTCGCCTCCGAAAGGCGAGGTCGTCATCCTGATCTGCGGTGCGCCGGATGTGGAGCTTGGCGAAGACGCCATTCGCGATCATGCCGCGCGACTGCGCAACGAAGGAGCTACGATCCGTGAGATCGTGGACAGACTTATCGGCGAGCTCGGCGCGCCGCGGAACGTTGCCTACCGCATAGCTCACGAACCATGATCGTGACAGCGCAAGAATCATGACCTTCCTCACTCACCAATCGTGATCGCGTTTCCGGGAGCGGTAGCCCAGTCGGTCGAGCTCGATCCGCAACAGACCGCGAACGACCTCGGCCCCGACGGTCCGATTGCGAAAGCGATGCTGCATTACGAGGACCGTCCCGCGCAGCGTGAGATGGCGTTCACGATCTCCGGCTTGTACAACGATGGGGGCGTCGGCCTGATCGAGGCAGGCACTGGAGTCGGAAAGTCTCTCGGCTATTTGATGCCTGCGCTGCGATGGGCGGCGCTCACCGGCGAGCGCACCGTCGTCTCGACGAACACCATCAACCTTCAGGAACAGCTCGTACGCAAGGATCTTCCGTTCCTCGCTGAAGCACTTCGCGGCGAGCAGGAGGTGCGATACGCGCTGCTCAAGGGATGGCGCAACTATCTTTGCCTGCTGCGACTGGAGCAGGCAAAGCTCATCGGCCCGTCCCTGATCGATGACGGCGCGGGAGGCATCGACGGAATTGCCCGATGGGCGGAGCGAACCGAAGACGGATCGATCAGCGACCTGCCATCACCGCCGTCGCCAGAAGTCTGGGACGAGGTTGCCGCCGAGGCTGACCTCTGCATCCGCGCGGACTGCCCGCACTACGAGAAATGTTTCTTCTTCCGTGCGCGTCGCGTCGCGGCCCAGGCGCAAGTCGTTGTCGCGAACCATCACCTGCTCATGTCCGACGTTGCCGTACGGCGAGT
Organism: Gemmatimonadota bacterium; assembly: GCA_030856845.1. GTDB lineage: Bacteria > Gemmatimonadota > Gemmatimonadetes > Gemmatimonadales > Gemmatimonadaceae > UBA4720. The sequence goes on along the minus strand of JALYOO010000198.1, from coordinate 210 downwards.
GCTCAGAAACTGGGAAGAAGCGGCAGTCATTCCCGCGTATGGCCGGCTGGTGATCGACGAAGGCCACCATCTGGAAGAAGCTGCGGCAGCGCACCTCGGAGAGTCGGCAACGAGGCGCGGAATGCAGCGACTGCTGGGACGTCTTGCCCGCACCTCCGCCACCAGGGGAGGAAGCAGCGGACTCCTTGCCGCACTGGAGCACCGTCTGCG
>JALYOO010000160.1 GCA_030856845.1 Gemmatimonadota bacterium | reverse complement strand
AAGCTGAGTTACTTTCTTGACGATCGTCAGCAGAACGACCTGAAGAACGTCCTGATGGTCATCCGCCGAACCCATCAGGTGGTCGATATAACGTGCGGCGTCGGGCTCCGCACGGCGAATCAGCGACTCCATCGCTTCCCTGTCGCCGGCCTGGGCGCGGAGCACGAGCCACATTTCGGCAGGGTCGCCGTTGCCATCTCCGGCGGCGCTCGATTGCTGAAGCTTCCGCTCGGACAATCGATACCTCCTACTTTGCCTTGTCGTTTCCGTCCGAAATGAGCTGAAGTGCCATCAGGATACTTCGCGTATGCCGGCTGTTGTGACTCGCGAGCGCCAGCATACCGAGACCGAGTGGAAGGTAGATAAGGAAGGTCGACAGCAGGATCAGACGCTGAGTGGGGTTGGAGAGGTCGATCGCCATCAGTATCGCCGCGAGAAGTGCGCCTTCGATGATGCCGGCGCCGAGGATCGCGATTTTGGTAAACCGCTCCTGTTTCTCGATCGCCGCGAGAGCGGCGTGCCGGGCAGGGCTGACAGAGTCATGAATCGTCATGAGATGCTCCGGTTCAGTTGCGGGTAAAGTAGATGAACGCCACGACCGACAGCAGAACTGCTGCCTCGACCAGCGCGAGCATGATCACGATTGACCGTGTCTTCGACGAGCGCCCAGGAGTCGCGTCTGGAGATGTGAACATGGGTGTCTCCGATTGAGGAAGTGTATCGCCGCTCACTCATTGAGAGGACGCCGGCTGTCAAAGTGTTCGAACGCAGTTCCAGGAATTCAGGTCGCGCGATCGGACGTAGCTCGCATCAGGCTCGCGAACTGTGCGGGCGTGATCGTTTCCGGCCTCGCGGAGGGATCGATTCCCTCACGTTCCAGCACACTTACGGCATCGGCGGCCGAAACAGCGCGCACGGCTCGAATAACATTCAACAACTGCTTGCGCCGCATTCCGAACGCGGCCTGTACGAAGCTCCGGAACGGACGCACTTCTTCAGCGGTGATCAGGCCTGCGCGCTTCGGAGTGATGCGAATGACCGCCGAATCCACCTTTGGAGGAGGACGAAACGCGGAGGGGGGAACACGCCGGACAATTTCGGCGTCGGCAATCGCCTGCACGTTGACGCTTAGCGCCCCATAGGTCCGGCTTCCCGGAGGAGAGGCGATACGGTCGGCAACTTCCTGCTGCACGAGAAATACTGCGTGGCGGGGATATGGTGGCTGCAATACGTGGAAGAGAATCGGCGTGGTGATGTAGTACGGTACGTTGCCGGCGACGACAAAGGGCCCTTCGGCGAGTAGAGCGAGGTCCGCATCGAGTACATCACCCTCGACGATGAGCACGTGCGCATCATCCGCATATCGTTCTTCGAGCTTCATCGAGAGCTCGCGATCTATCTCTACCGCCACGAGGCGCTCCGACCTTCGCGCGAGCAGCTCCGTGAGAGCTCCCCGGCCTGGCCCGATCTCGATCACCGTCTCTCCGGCGATCGGCGCGACGGCGTCGGCGATGCCCTGCAAGGTCGCGGCATCGTGCAGGAAATGTTGTCCGAAGCGCTTGAGTACCGGCGGATTCGTCCGCTGGCGCCGCGGCATCAGGTGCGAAGCACGACGAGCGTCAGGTCATCGGGGCTTGGGACGTCACCGCTGTGAGCGTGGAGCGTGTCGAACACGGAATCCACTATCGCGGCCGGCGAGAGGGCCCGGTGTTTCACTACGGTGTCGAGGACGCGCGATTCGCCAAGCCGTTCGCCGCCGACGTTGCGCGCATCCGGAATGCCATCGGTAAACAGTACCAGCAGGTCTTCGCCGGCGCGCCAGCTCTCGATTGACGAGGCGGGCACTTCGTCACTGAGGCCAAGCGGTGGAGAATCGGCCGCGAGGCGCTTCAACTGGCCGTCGGGCCGAAGGAGAAATGCGTGCGGATGTCCGGTATTGGCGAATTGAAGCCGAGCGGCATCATGGTCGATCACTGCGAAGAACACGGAGATGTACATCTCGGTGCTCGACAGCTCTTCCCTCAGCGATCCGAAAAGCAGCGACAGCATGTGGCCAGGGTCGTTCGAGCCCTGCGCATGAATCGCCGATGCGCTCATGGCCAGCGCCATGATCAGCGCCGCTCGGTATCCGTGGCCCGACACGTCGCCGATCATCACACCAGTGCGATTGCCCGACATCCGGAACAGATGGTAGAAATCACCGCCGACGCTTTCGGCGGGGACCACCCTGGCGGCCACTTCGGCTTCGGGTGCCACAATGCTTGTCTTTGGCAGGAGCTTCATCTGCAGATCGTGCGCGAGATACATCTCCTGGAGAAGGCGCTGCTGCTCGATCGACGATCGCACGAGCCGCGCATTCTGAATCGCGGTGCCGATCTGCGTGGCGATTGCCGCGACCAGCTTCTGGTCGCCTGCGCTGTATGGCTGGCGGGACCCCCTGTCGGAGAGGTTCACGACGCCAAGGGGCTCGCCACCCGACGGAGTGGTCCACATGATCGGCACGGACAACATCTCGCCGCGCCGGTAGGGGCGTTCGGCGTCGCACTCCATCTCTCCGGCCCCGACGGTGGCTGGATGCTGCGTGCGGAATACTCGCGCCGACACGCATTCAGGGTCGTCGACGCGAATCGCGAGCTGCGCACGCGCATCGGCTCCGATTGCCGCGACGACGTGAAGGCTGTCGGTCGCGGGCTCGTGCACGAGAATCGACGCGTGACGGGCGCCTACCGTCTCGGATATCTCGGTGAGAATCGTCGCTGCTGCGTCTTCGAGCGTCACCGTGCGCCCCAGTATCTCCCCGATCGTGTAAAGGAGATTTATCTCTTCGTATCGCTCGGCGAGCTCGAGAGCCGCGTGCTCGACTTCCTCGGCGCCGCGCATCAGCTGGGCAACAAACGGCAACACCATTCGCAGCTGATTCTCAGCCGGCTGAGTGCCGCTGTCGCAGGGTGCGACCGCAACCCACGTGCGCTTCACTCCGGGAACGGAGACGACGATCATCCTGCCTCCGTTGGTGATTATCGGGCGCGTTGAGCTCGACGGTGGCAGCTCTTCGGGCGGACCAAGCCTGCTGCTCGAGCGGGCAACGGGTTCGAGGGACGTGCCGCCTGCCCGCGCGCTCCAGACAGCCGCGTCACATCGCGTCGACTCCTTATAGGCGATCAGAACGGCCTCAAGCTCTTTCATCTGCGGCGGAGCGTGAGTCGTACGACGTTGCCCTTGGCGTGAAATCGCTCTACTCGATCCATCAGCCGGTGCATCAGAAAAAGTCCGCGCCCGTCTTCCTTTTCGAGATTCTCGGGCGTCGTCGGGTCGGACCTTGCGAGCGTAAGGTCGAATCCCGGCCCTTCGTCGACCACCTCGAAAACGAGAGCGTCATCGCTCACTGTAGCGCGGACGCGGACATGTTTGCCCGCTCCAGAGGCATTGCCGCGCAGGATTGCGTTCGATATGGCCTCTGAGAGTGCTACGCGCACGTTCAGGGAGCATTTTCGGGGGGTGATGAGAAGCTCGCGACACCTGAGCGTCGCGAGCTCGACAACACCTTCTATGTATTTGACGTCGCTTGGAATCCTGACATCGAGCGCGACGTGCGGCTCGGCCATCAGAAGCTCTCTAGCGCGCGCTCCCGTGTATCCGAGATCTGGAATAGCGTGTCGAGCTTGGTGAGCTCGAACAGCGTCTGCAGATCGTCGTTGAGGTTGGCCAGACGAAGCTCTCCACCCTGCTCGCGAATCTTCTTCGACAGAGAGACGAGGACACCGAGCCCGGAGCTGTCGATGTACCCGGTCTGGCTGAAATCGATGAGGAATCGTTTCTCGCCCTTCTCCAGCTCGTCGAGCACCTTCTGCTTCAGCTCCTGCCGGTTTCCGACGATCAGCTGCCCCTCGACATCGACGACGACAACTTCACCCTGCTTGTTGATCGAAAAACTCATTCTTCTCTCCGAGTGTGTTCATCTGCCGGCGCATTCACCGATTGGAGCGCGGCGATCGCAGCGACGTTAATAATGTCCTCCACCTGTGCGCCGCGCGAGAGATCGGCGGCCGGCCGGGCAAGCCCCTGCAGCACTGGTCCAATAGCGTCGGCTCCAGCGAGACGCTGCACCAGCTTGTATGCAATGTTACCCGCATCGAGCGATGGGAAAATCAGAACGTTGGCAGTGCCCATCACCTTCCCACCGGGACATTTTCTCGACGCGATCGCAGGTACCAGCGCGGCATCAGCTTGCAATTCTCCGTCCACGATCATCGATGGATCACGTGAGCGCAGAATGCGGACAGCCTCGCGGACGGTGTCGACGCTGGCGCCTGCGCCACTGCCGGCGGTGCTGAAGGACAGGAATGCCACGCGTGGCTCGTCGCCTACGATGCGGCGCCGGTCGGCAGCGGCTGCGCCGGCGATGTCAGCGAGTTGCTCCGCACGCGGATACGGTACAACGGCGCAATCCGTAAATGTCAGAACGCTGGATTCCGCTTCCCAGTCGTTGCGGCCAACCATGTAAAATGCGCTGGAGATGGTGCGCACGCCTGGAGCGAGGCCGATGTTTCCAAGGGCTGCCCGAAGCACTTCGGCAGTGGTGAAGCGAACGCCGTTGACGCAGCCGTCGAATGTGCGGTCCCCGACGAGGCGATTCGCCATGTGCAGCAATGACGTTCCGTTCCCGGCCATGGTGGCAGCTCCAGTGGCGACGGCAGCGGCGTGCGTCCCGGGCTGGTCCGGGTCGAGCAGCAGCACCGGACGCGCGATGCCGAGAGACATGAGACCCTGAGCGGCTTCCAGAATCCGCGGATCGTCGCTTTCGGCAAAAACAATCGTTCGATCGAGCGCAGAGGCACGGCGGCGGACGCTGCCGATGAATTCATTCACTCTGGAGCCGTGCCTCGTCGAACCGCGCCACGAGAGCTTCGGCGACCGCCGGATGAACGAGGCCCTCGAGGGATCCACCGTATTGAGCGATCTCGCGCACGATGCTCGAGCTGATATAGGTAGTTTCGACGGAGGGCACCATGAACACCGTCTCCAGGCCTGGTGAAAGGTTTCGATTCATCAGTGCCATCTGGAACTCATACTCGAAGTCGCTCACCGCACGCAGTCCGCGAATTATCAGCGACGCACCGACTTCGCGCGCGAAGCTGACGAGCAATCCCTGGAACTGCCGGACCTCGATCCGCGAGTTGTCGCCGACCGCTCGTCTGATCAGATCCTCTCTCTCATCCGGGCTGAACAGCGGCTTCTTCGCGCTGTTGTTGGCGACCGCGACGACGAGCTTGTCGACGAACTCGCAGCTGCGGCGGATGAGATCTTCATGACCGCGCGTGATTGGATCGAAGCTGCCGGCGTAGACCGCTGTAGTGCCCACTAG
>JALYOO010000131.1 GCA_030856845.1 Gemmatimonadota bacterium | reverse complement strand
GGTATGCATTGTCGTCATTCAACGTGTCCCACAAATCACTCCAGGACCCAGGACCCGAGTAGATCTGCGGATACCCGTTCCACACCGAATCCCGAACGAGGTATCCCGATGATGTCCCGAAAAGCAGCCTGCCTGATCCCGCGCCGGACCTCTGATGCACGTGCACCTCGGAGACAGTGCTCGCAAAGCCCCACACGTTCACCGAAACGGGGACCTGATTCTGTCCTCCGGCACCTCTGTATTCGTCCAGCGAGAAGTAGATCCGGCCCGAGTCACTCGCTGACAACTCTTCGGTCAGCGGTATTTGAATTCCAAGCCTGCCCTTGTATTCGGCAAACCGGTGTTCCGCCTGGCAGCCGTAGGGGTTGCACGAAGCGAGGAGAGCCAGCCCGATAGTTGCGGCCATCATGACAATCCTGCGCGCAGGCAGCTGTTGGTCGCGCAATAACATGTGTCAGTTTCCGTGGATGGAGTGCCTCATCAATTGTTGGACACTATTTTGGTTGACAAGGTCCGATACTACTCCAAACGCGGAGCGGTTGATGGTCACGCCAGACTTATGAGCTCAGAGCGAGAGGCGATCGCTGTTCGCATGGCGGTCGAAACCGATCTGCCGGTGATACTGGATTTCATCGAGCGGCTTGCGGATTACGAACGGCTGGCCGACAAATGCTTCGCGACTGAAGACAAGCTTCGCGCCACCTTGTTCACTCAGTCACCCGCCGCGGAAGTGCTGATTGCCTCGATCGACAAGCGGCCTGTCGGTTTTGCGTTGTTCTTTCATAACTACTCGACGTTTCTCGCGCAGCGGGGAGTTTTCCTCGAGGATCTGTTCGTCGCTCCCGAAGCCCGCGGCAAGGGCGTCGGCGGAGCACTGCTGTCATCCCTCGCGCGGATCGCGCTCGATCGCGATTGCGGACGCATTGAGTGGAATGTTCTCGACTGGAACGAGCTCGCGATCGGCTTCTACCGAAGCATCGGCGCGGTGGTGATGGACGACTGGACCACGTTCCGCATCACTGACACGCCACTCATTACACTCGCGGCAAAGGCCCCGCACTTAACACAGTAAAGTCGCCACCGTCTATCCAGCAGGTGCGCGAACCCGCGCACCGTGATAACCAGCCATTAGGAGATAGACATGAGATTCGGACTTATCGCGGCCGCAGCCGCAGCGATCGCACTGACTTCAGCAATCACGGTGCAGGCACAGCACACAGCCCGCCATCGCGCCGTGACGTGGTGCAGAAATCATGACGGGCGGCAACTCGACTGCCGTGAGATCCGCAACGACACAAGGCAGATTCGCGCCGACAAACGGGAGATTGCGCTCGACAAGCGTGAAATCCGCCGTGACATCCGCCAGGGTGACGTCAAGGAAGCGCGACAGGACATTCGCGAGCTGCGCGGAGACAGGAGAGATCTCGAGCACGACCGACACGATCGCCGGCAGGACGTGAGGGATCTTCGCAGACACTAGCCATGCCGTAGTATTGTGGCATGAGCTCAAGCCAGCACGACGATTCGGAGATTGCTGGGAATGGGCGAAAGCTCCTTCACGGACGACGCCTCGGTCCCCTTCTCTACACCTGGCTCGGCGTCATCGTTATCGCGGGACTGCTCAAGACCTTTGAGAGCCGGATGCCGGCCTTTCATGATGTCGTTGTCCCTCTTAACTGGATCGTCTTCGCGATCGGCATCGCAATGACCTTGCGCTGGCTTCGGTGGCGGGCAGTCAGCAGACGGGCGGGAGAACGACGTCAGACCGACCGACGCGACGAGAGAGATTAGGAAGGCTCCCTGAGGCCCGGTCGGGACCACGGACGAGCAGCCTCTCCGGTATGCCGGCTGCAATCAGACCGATTGCGAGACTTCTCCCGCACGTCGGCTGCGACCCTTCTTTGCCACAAGATACCCGGCCGGACCGAGCGCAGCGGCAACCATTGCACCTGCGATCGCGGGAGCTCCGTAGTCTCCGTCCCTCAATTCGACCGCTGTTACGAACACGAGCATCAAGGCGGGCAGCAAGGCGAGCAGTGCTACGCCGCCCGTTCCCAGCGGTATCCGGAACGCGCCACGCAGCTCGGGCTCGCGGCGACGAAGCGCGATCAGCGCCGCGAACTCGAGAAAGAGCGCCATCGAATACAGCAGCACATCGGCGACGACGAGATGAGCGAACGACAGGGTCGCGAATGCAGAATAGAACACAGCGGATACGAGCACAGCGTTACGCGGAGTTCCGCGTGCATCGAGCTTTGCCAGCGCCGGCGGCAGGAACCCATCTCGCGACATTGCCAACGGGACCCTCGAATAGGTCAGCAGCAATGCATTGAAGAGAGCGACTGCGCTCAACATCCCTGCGAGCGCAAGACATATCGCCAGGGGTTCCCCCAGCGAACCGGCGGACATTCTCGCGATCTCAGGCCAGCCGCCTTCCTTCCATTTTGTCCAGTCACTCGCTGCCAGCGTCGCTGATAGTGGAACGAGATATCCCAGAGCGATCATCGGCAGCGCCACCGCGAGCGCCTTCGGATAACTCCGGCTGGCGTCGACGACTTCGCCCTGCACCGTAGATGCGTTATCCCAACCGATGTAGTTCCACAGCGCGATCGACAATCCAACACCCAGCCCTGCGGCGCCACTGCTCTCTGGTTTCGTGAACGGCTCCCACGGGGCGTGTGTGATGCTGGGAACCGCCGCAATCGCGACGAGCAGAAACGTTCCAAGTATGAATGCGCCAGACAGCACGGAAGCGCGGCCAACCCGTCCGGCACCGCGCAAGTTCACTCCGGTTGCCGCCCAGATCACCGCCAGAGCGATCATCCATTGCGCGCCGTCACCAACGTTTGGAAAGAAAAACGCAAGGTACTGATTGAACAACACTGGATAGATCGCCATATCGACAAGCGAATACATCCATGTGAGCCATCCATTCTGAAAAGCCCAGAACGGTCCGAGACCGCGATGAACCCAGCGATAGTAGCCGCCCTCTTCCGGCAGCATGCTGCCCAGCTCGCCGACAATCAGTGTTTCGGGTATCGACCATAGAATCGGGACGAGCACCAGGATCAGCAGCCCGAGCCCGGGGCCTGCGGTCACGATCAGCGATTCCGTCGTGAAGGCGCCGCCCGACACATTGAAGAAGATCACGAACACGAGCGACAGCGTCGTAAGCGAGCGACGAAGGGGCGCCTTCATCCCGGCGGAACCTATCGGGCGGCCTGTTCCCTGCAAGAAGTCAGGTAAATGGTGAAAGACACACGAGCGCCGAAGTCGCATCCTGAGGAGCTGAGGATGCGTTGGGACATTGTGTTCGATGCTCTCCGTGCCTTCGTGCTGCGCGCCGGGACGACTGTGGGCGGACTCGGCGCGTTCCTGGTAGCTGGAATGCTGATTGCCGTTGGGGCGATTCTGTTGTTCGGCCAGGTCGCACAGTACGTCATGAGCGGCAAGACGCAGGCGTTCGACGACGCTGTTCTGAAATGGATGGCCGCCAATCAAAGTCCTCTGGCCGATGCGGCAATGCTCGAGGTTACTGCACTGGGCACCGGGGTTGTGGTTCTGACTATCGTCGGAGTGTCATCGCTGTTCCTGATGCTGACGCGCCACAAGTACTCCGCTCTCCTGCTGCTTGTGGCTACGGCCGGCGGCCTGCTGCTCAACACTGCACTCAAGCAGTTCTTCGACCGGCCGCGGCCACAGCTGTTCGAGTGGGGCACACACGCGGCGACATCGTCGTTTCCTTCAGGCCACGCGATGAGCGCGACAATCGTCTACAGCACCGTCGCCTATCTTGCAGCCCGGCTCTACAAGCGCGTGTGGCCGCGCTGGATAACGATGATCATCGCACTCACCATCATCGCGCTGATTTGCGCCAGCAGGATGTATCTGGGAGTGCATTACCCGTCGGACGTTCTTGCCGGCGCGACGATAGGCCTCGGGTGGGCGGCGTTCTGCATGGCGACGCTCGAGGCGATTCAGCGGTTCTCGCTGCGGTCGAGGCCGGAGATCACGAAGGACGAGATTCCTCCGCCCGATGTTGCGCAGGCCGAGGTAACGCTTCCCGTCGCGTCAGGTGGAACGCCAACCCGTCCCACAACGTAAACGGTCGCTCGGCAGAAACCACGACATCGAATTCGTAGTCACGCGCAAGTCGGGCAATCTCGTTCGCGTCGCCTTCGTCGTCTCCTCCGTACGAATAGTTGAGGATCACGAAATGTCCTCCCGGCTTGAGCACGCGCGTGACCTCTCCGAAATAAGTCTCTACGAGCGCCGCTCCCGATTGCCGGATGTATGGAAAAGTGTCAACTGCGATCGCCGCGTCGAACACCGCATCACCAAACTCCCGAAGATCGCGGCCGGTTCCTTTCAGCAGTTTGACATTCGCCAGCGGAGCGCACCGGCGCAGGGCTGTATTGATCATCTGTGTTGAGACGTCTATGCCACTCACCTCCCGCGCACGAGGTGCCAGCTCCTCCACCAGCCGCCCGATTCCACAACCGATATCGAGGAGCGCGTGTTCGGCCGAGATCACTCCCCATCGCTCCAGCTGCGCGATGATCTCTCCCGTGGCCCTGTCGAGAAGCTGCGGATTCCCGAGCGAGTAGAGGGCGACGCTCGCTTCTTCGGACTGCTGCACCGACCAATCGAACAGGCGCTCGCAGAAGGCGATGCCGTCCTCTACCGTCGCCGCCTGATCCGGAGAGTCCATGTTCGATCGAAGCATCTCGGCGATCCGGTCGCAGCCCGGCGCATTCTCCACTACGAGCTGGGTGAGCTCGTCGACGCGGTCGCGGAGAATACTGTCGGTCGCACGTGACAGGGTAGCCGCTCGACCCGTAACCTCATCCACCGCTTTGCGTACCGCGGGGCTGTCTTCCGTTTCGATCAGCATCTGCATCAGGGCGACCGCGGGTGATACGCTTCCGGAAAGACACCTTGTGAGTATGTCACGAACCTCTGGTGGCTCGAGCCCGGCAACCAGACGCTCCACCGCCGGGGGATACGCGTCGGGTGGCAAGGTCATCCGATCCATCCCAGACGGTCGAGCTCCGCATAGTCGCGATCGATGAGACGAATGCCAATGTCGTTGCGGTATCGCGCATTCGGAATGACGACTTTATCCACGACATCGTAGGCATTGCGGCGCGCGCCTCCGATGGTGCCGCCGACTCCAGTCACCACCATGATGTATCCGATCATCCCCGCGGTCGTGAGCTGGTCTCCGTCGGATGATACCTCGCCATAGTGAATGGAATCCCGTTCAGCATCGTCAAGCGATTCGCGAAAGGAGATCGGTACTCCCTTGCCCAGATCGTCGTATCCCTCCGAGTAGGGAAAGGGTGGAACAGTGATGACTACGCCAACCGAGTAACCGTCGGCCGTGGCGATCTCCGTACCGCGCCGGTGGACCATGCGATGGAAGATCGCATCCCATCCTTCCACGTGAAGCGAGTCGAGAATGGGAAAGCCCGGATATCCGAAGCGGCAGGTGAACTCGAGTGGCCAGATGCCGCGCTCGTTGACGATGGTATTGAGATTGATGTACCCGCAGTAGCCGGAGTCTTTCAGCATCCCGGTAAACCGCGCCAGTGTCGCCTCGAACATTCGCCTGCCGCCACGATACGTGACGACCGTCCCCATCTCACCGGTGAGCTCGCCGACATCCCCCGGAAAGAATCGTTTGTGTTCCCAATCGAGATTCGGCGGTGACAGGAATCTCTCGCCGTCGAAGAATGCGCCAACGCCGACTTCGATTCCCATCACGTGCTCCATCAGGACGAATCGGGGAGCGAGCGCGTCCATCCATCGGCTGCGCATCGTGGACAGCAGGGCGATCATGTCCGCTCCACCATCCATCTGCCCGACGTACCCGCGCGTGGATGGCCAGTTCGAGCCGCTCAACTTGAACACATAGCGGCCGGGAGATGTCCGCAAAAATGCGATTGCGTCGTCGAAACTGTCGAACGCATGTGTCGCCGCCGTCACGAGGCCGGCATGGCGCAGCACCTCCTGGCCGTATTCCCGATCCCCCTCGAGCCTGTCGCCCAGCGCACTTCCGCCAATCACGTGGAAGCCGTCGCGCCGAAGCTCGTCCTGCGCATCCCCGTCGCATGCCGTCTCGAACAGGACGATTCCATCGTCGCCCGCTTCCTTTATCCAGCTCAGCTCACGTCGCCAGTCCGCGGTGAAATCGAGCATCCCCTGCATTACATCGCGGGAAGCTTCGTCTGACACGGAAACTCTTACCTCGTGGCCCTTCGCTTTCAGGCGGAGGTACATGTCGCCCAGATCGTTTGTCTCCCCGACCCCCAGGAATCTCACGCTGTTGTTTCTGCCATTCTCTCGATTGGTCCGTGCAGGAACGCCCGGAGACGAAGCTCATCCCACCGGTCCAGAATCCAGCGCCTGACAGGAATCGGCGCGACTGGCCTGGACAGGGCATCGATTCCGATCCGGCTGAAGTTCTCGCACAGATCACGGACCGATTTTTCCACGCCATCGTCGTCCGCGTCATGCCGCTCGTGCCTTGAAAAATCGCCCGCCATGAGAAGGTATGCGAAAGCGGCGGAGCCATCGGGGGCAACCGCTGCAACAGTCAATTCGTCTTCGCTGATGAAAGCGTATGGAAGGCCACGCAGATATTCATGCACCGAGCGGGAGTACTCTCCATCCGCAATTGCCACGACGAAGAGTGAATTCAGCTGATAGCCGATGGCGGCCGCTTGACGCAAAACCCGGCATGGATCGGAAAGGCTGCACCATGACAACGCCATGGTCCGCGGACGCAGGGTATTTGCGATCTCGAGCGTCCTCAGCAAATGGGCCGTACCGTTGGGTCCCGACCCCGCTTCGATCTTCAGCTTTACGCGCGGCGGCTCGGGAATGTACGGCGGATTACAGACGAGCAGGTGCGGGCTCCACGATGCAAGGAGTGAAGTCGCGTTTGTCGACCACAAATCCGCTGTCTCGAAGCTTGCGTGAGCCGACAGGCCGAGCACACGCGCGTTGCGTGTGGCAGTCTCCGTCCCGTCCGGGTCTACGTCCAGCCCCATGAG
>JALYOO010000128.1 GCA_030856845.1 Gemmatimonadota bacterium | reverse complement strand
TCTACGCGGGCCGCGGGACTTACACTGTTACTCTCTCGACGCAGCCCGCCGGCAGCCAGTCAACGGCGACTCAGATCGTGCGTTGCAGAGCGAAGGGGTGTTAGCGCAGGAGCGTTAGTCTCGATGTCGAAGGGTGCTCACTCGAGCATCAGGGCCACCACGCTCGGCGCGGTGGCCCTTTCGCCGCTTGTGTGCTACTGCTTCGATGTTGACAGGTGATGCTGGTCAACGACGGCATGCATCGAGAATCTCCTTCTTGGCCCGGCGCGGATCGTTGATCGCTTCGTAGAAGTCTTCGAAGAAACGCAGCGTGTCATCGACGACGCGGCGGCTCAGGAGCTTTCCCACCGGGTCGCTGTACAACGCCCAGATGGCCTCCTTCTTCGAGTTGAACAGCGCGAACACTTTGGTGAAGTCTCCGGGCTCTGCGCAGTATCCGCGCATCAGTCGGTCACGAACCCGTCGAACACTGAGCGAAGGATCCACGGTCGCATAGCGGGCATTGACTGCTCCCGAGAAGTCGAAATCGTAGGCCACCGGGTAGATGACTCCGTCCTCGCTCTGGAGGAGCTCCGCGTTGTGAAGGCCGTTGATCGAATAGTCGGTGTTGCCGATGAAATATAGGAACACGCCGACGAGCGCTCTGTGATACGATTCGAGATCGTGCGCCCGTGCGCCGGTGAGGTTCAGAAGCTGAGCATTGTTTCGCGCCGCCATGACGTCCGGCTCGTCCATCACAAACGCGTACCGCGTTGCAAACGGTTTTCCGGAAGCGCTGTCTGCGTATGTCACCCGCACGGCTCTCACGCGGTGGCTCATCGGCGTCAACAGCGCGTAAATGCGGTAAAGCTGAAGCTCCTGTAACACGTACTGCTCGTAGCTGTCATCGTCTCGGCAGAAGCTCACGAGCTTCGGCTTGTCGAGGCCGTCCAGCAAGGTGCCCTTTGTGGCTTCGCTCGTCAGATTCAGCCGGATTGGCGGGATCTCGCAAGTCTTGAGGCGCCAGATCCCTCTTGTCCGGGCAAGGGCGGGAACGACCAGGGGCGTTCCATCGGGTCCCGCGTAAGAGATTGTTGCGGACCGCCACGGAGCCTTGTCCGCTTTGTCTGCCCGAAGGCGGCGCAGGTTCGTGGTGAATGTCAGCGCAAGGGGCTCGTGAGTCTCGAAGAACACGCCGCCGGTGCGGGGCTTCTTCACTTTGGCCGCCGGCCTGGGTGTAGTGGCGTCGGCGGGACCCTGCGCATCGAGCGTATTGCCGACGATGAGCAGCAATGAGAATGTGGCTGCGGCGACCATGCGATTGCGGGTCATCGTTGTCTCCTCGAATCTCATTCGAATTCCACGTCGATCAGAGATCGAGCTGTTGTCGCTCGAACCAGACCGACGAGATCTTCGGGGTTGGCCTTCTTTTTCAGCTGAATCATGTAATGGATCGTCTCATTGCCGTCGGGGTCCTTCGTGAGCCGGTCGAAGCGCCATTCTTTTGCGTACTCGGAGAGGTTCGGCTCCAGCACGGCACGGGTTCGCTCGACTGTTCGGGTCTTGACCTTGAGGTGATTTTCCGTGAAGGCATCTTGCGCGCCCGCGCCGGTGCGGTCCTGGTCGTGCGCTCGGTGCCACGCGCGCTGGGCCAGGCCCTCGAGTTGTTCGCGGTTCATGTTGCGCAGCACTTCGTGATCGATCTGGGCGACGAACGTCCCAGTACGCGCCAGTTTTTTCGCTCGCTGGAGGCGTCTCTGGGCAATCTGGCCCTCCAGCTCCACCGGTGCATTCCCGAAGTCGGTGTACCACAGAACCAGCATCGTCGCGTTGAACACAATCGAGATCGCGGCGGCCACGGTGATGTCGACCGCCGCGGCGAGCCCGATACCCGTGGCGAGAAACACGTAGACGGCGTCCTTGCTGTCCTCGAGGGTGTTCCTGAATCGAACGGCCGCAACGATGCCCGCCAGGCTGAATGCCAGCGCCAGGCTGAACTTCACCAGTACTACGATGCCGGACACCACGAGCGGCAGGATGATGAGGAGCTGCACCACCGACTGCTGATATCCCCGTTTGGCGCGAGTTAGCTGGTATACCCATGCGACAGGGATGGAGACAAGGATCGCTGCAACCATCGCCACAACTACAGGCAGCGTCAACGACGCTGCGCCCGAACGTTCGGTGGTCTCGAGGACTGCGCTCGCCGCTTCCGGTCCAACGGCACCCATCGCGGAACCGAGGGACTGCAACACCGGGAAACCGGTGCGGGGAATTGCAGACCATACGAGCGCGCCTAGTCCGATGACGACAGCGTAGTAGACGACACATTTCACCACGACCTTTGTCGCAGGCGTATCGAGCGTGCCCGCCTTCTGCGTCGCCATTCGGCAATCTCCGGGGTTGCGGTAATATTTGCCGCAATGAGAGATATCGCCAGTTGCCTGTACTCGCCGGGTTGGCGGTCAGGCAGGCCTGGGGGACGATGGGCAGTAGCAAACGGCGCAGTTTCGCCCGTCCGCAGTCCGCAGTCAGTCGTCGATCGTCGATGGCTGTTGGTCCTGGATCCGTAAGGGTCCTCGATCCTCCGGTCCGAAACCCATCGGCAATGGATGATGGTGAGACGGATCCATTTCGTTTGTCGTGAATCCCGTTGCCCGCGTGCGTTCCAGCGCACAGGTTTCGAGAATGAGGTCAATCTTCGGAACACTCGCTGCGCTGGTTTTCATCGTTCCCTCCGCGCGGGCACAACCTGCCCCTCGCACCGACGCGAGTGGCGCGCGGTCACCGGCTCTGATCGTACTGATCGTCATCGATCAGTTCAGGGCGGACTATCTCACGCGCTTCGGAACGCAGCTTCGCGGTGGCCTCGCCAAACTTGCGCGTGAGGGCGCGTGGTTCACCAACGCGTACCATGACCACGCAATCGCCGAGACGGCTCCCGGTCACGCGACTCTCCTGTCCG
>JALYOO010000112.1 GCA_030856845.1 Gemmatimonadota bacterium | reverse complement strand
ATGGAGCTCGTGCAGGGACGCACACTGCGCGAGCTGAGAAAAGAGCCGGTCACGATCCCGCGGATAGCGGACATCGGGGTACAGGTGGTTCGCGCTCTGTCCGTCGCTCACGCCGCGGGCATTGTTCATCGCGACATCAAGCCCGAAAACGTGATGGTGCGCGACGACGGCTACGTGAAAGTGCTCGACTTCGGAATCGCGCGCCTGTCGCAGATCGATACCAGTGGCGACCAGCTGTCAATCACCCGGCCCGGCGTGATCGTGGGCACCATGCGGTACATGTCGCCCGAGCAGGGATCAGGCGAATCAGTCGCCGCGGCCAGCGACCTGTTTTCTCTCGGGCTCGTGCTCTATGAGCTGGCCACCAGCCGCCACGCCTTCGACGCCACGTCCGACATGGCTGTGCTGAGCGGCATCATCATGCGCGAAGCCGTGCCGCCGTCACGCATCAACGCGCGGATACCGGAGGTCTTCGATTCGCTAATGATGCGAATGCTGGCGAAGCGGCCCGTGGGCCGGCCAACGGCCGAAGAAGTCGAAGAGATTCTCGATCGCCTGGTGAACCAGCAGGCCGCTTTGCCGCGCGCGCCAATTCATGCCACCGAAGGCACGGTCGTCGGGCGCGAGCCGGAGATAAAGCTGATCTCGGAAGCATTCGAAACGGTGAAAAGCGCACGCGCAGCGATGATCTGCGTGTCGGGCGAGCCGGGCATCGGGAAGACAACTCTGATCGAAGAGTTTCTGAGGAACCTCAACATCTCCGAGCCCCACTCGCTGGTGATGGGACGATGCTCCGAGCGTCTCGCCGGCGCCGAAGCATATCTGCCACTTCTCGACGCGATCGACGAAGCGATGCGAGCTGATTCAACCGGCACGGTTCGCCGCGCTCTGGAACAGATCGCACCCACCTGGCACGCGCTCATCGCCGCATCCAGCAATCCTTCGGGAGACGAGACTCCGGACGCCGTCATCTCGCAGGAGCGCATGAAGCGCGAGATCGTCGCTTTTCTGGAGGAAGTCGCGAGTGCACGGCCGCTGGTACTGTTCATCGAGGACATCCACTGGGCCGACGTTTCGACAGTCGATGTGCTGGGCTACGTCCTCACGCGGCTGCAGCGCTGCCGGTTACTCACCATCGCGACGTATCGACCCGAAGAGCTGCACGTCGCGCAGCATCCCTTCCTCTCGCTCAAGCTGGACCTTCAGACGCGAGGAATTGCACACGAGATCCAGCTCGGCTTCCTGTCGCAGCAGGAAGTGAAGCGTTTCATCGACCAGCGCTTCCCCGGGAATCGCTTTCCATCGGCGTTTCCCGCGCTGGTACACTCACGCACTGAGGGAAGCCCGCTGTTCGTCGAAGATCTCCTTCGCTATCTGCGCACCCGAGGCGCCCTCCAGGAGAAAGACGGAGGCTGGCTCTTGCCCGGCACCCTTCCGGACCTGCAGCGCGACATTCCGGAATCCATGCGCAGCATGGTCGAGCGAAAGATCGGCCAGCTCGATGCGGCGGACAGGACACTGCTCGCGGCGGCGGCTGTGCAGGGTAACAGCTTCGACTCCGAAGTGATCGCCCGTGCGGTCAACGTGGATGGGGCGGAGCTGGAGGACAGACTCGACGCTCTCGATAAGATCCACGGTTTCGTGCGGCGTAGAGACGAGCGGGAGTTTCCGAACGGAGTTGTTTCCGCACGCTATCGCTTCGTGCACGTGCTTTACCAGAACGCTCTGTACGCGTCACTGTCGGTATCGAAGCGGGTTTCGCTCAGCCGCGCGGTGGCCGAAGTTCTACTCGAGCTCAACCTGGGAGCCCCTGGCTCCGCCGCCGCCGAGCTTGCCTTTCTGTTCGAGACCGCGCGCGAGTTCGAGCGGGCGGGAAGGCTGTTCTCACAGGCCGCAGAATCCGCCGTCAAGGTCTTCGCCTTCGAGGAGGCAGCCGTGTTGGCTCGGCGCGCACTCGCTCTCATCTCGCGCGTCGACCCCACTCCTGACACTCGCTGCGGCGAGCTGACGCTGAACCTCATACTCAGCTCTTCGGTGGCAGTAACCAGCGGCTATGGCGCGAGTGAGAGCATGGCGGCGATGGCTCGCGCGCGCGTGCTGGCCGAGGAGACCGACGACGCCGCGCAGCTGGCGCGGGTTTTCTGGGGCATGCATTCGTACTATCTCGTACGGGGAAAGCTCCTTCAGGCTCTCGACATCGGCGAGCAGGCGTTACGGGTCGCTACCCGAAGCGGCGACAGGAAATCGCTTCTGGCCGCTCATACGGACATGGGTATAACTCTCCGTTTTCTGGGGAGGCTCACTGACGCGCTGACCCACTTCGAGCAGGCGCTGGCCCTGTATGACGCAGGGGAAGGACGCAAATATCTGTCGTGGTATCACCTCGACCCCGGTGTCTTTGCGTATTGCGAGATGATGCAGACTCTCTGGTACCTCGGCTATCCGGACCGGGCTGCCGCCGCCCGCGACGAGGCGCTGCGGCTCGCGCGGAGCAGCCCTGATCCACGAACGCTTGCATTCGCTCTCCTGTTCGCCGGCATCTACTACCAGCTGGCCCAGGATCCCCGCAAGACTCTGGAATATTCCAGCGAATGCATCGCGTTGTGCGACGAGCACGGCATCGTACAGGAGCGTGGCTGGACAATGTCCAATCACGGCTGGGCGTTGGCGCGGCTGGGGCAACTCGCAGAGGGAATCGAAGAGATGACGACGAGCATCTCCATCAGAAGGCAGATGGGCGCCATTCTCAACGTCCCTTACTCCTGGCTCCAGCTCGCCGAGGCGTACGCGCTTCAAGGTCACCCCGGGAGCGCGAGGAAGGCGCTTAGCTCCGCACTCGAGCTGTCACACCAGACGAATGATTCGTCCGACGACGCGGAGTTCTATCGCACGCTCGGCGATCTTGCGTTGTTTCCCGAGACAGGCAGCTCGGTCCAGGGATCGCCGTCAAACCCATCGCTGGCCGGAGCGCTCGACCCTGACGATCTCGCAATGCGACGCGAAGCGGCCGAGGGCTACTACCGCCGCGCGATCGACGTCGCTCGTGGTCAATCGGCAAGATCGTACGAGTTGAGAGCGACGACGTCGCTCGCCAGACTGCTGGCTTCTCAGGGCGGTGAAACGGAGGCGGCAGAAATGCTCGGCGCAATCAGAAGCTGGTTTACCGAAGGCTTCGAGACACCCGATCTTCGCGAGGCCGACGCGTTGCTTGAGACACTTCGGTCTGGGGCAGTGTCGGCGCCAACGGCCCGCGCGTAGAATTCTGCTGCTGCTGGAGGGACGAAGCCCGAACTACGCGACGCTTTGTCTCGATCGGGAGTGCCGGTGTATTGTCACTCGCTGCCATGCATAGCGCGTGGCCGACCACCGGTGCGAAGGTCCTCGGCAAATTCATCCGGCAGCTCGCTGTTACTGAGCCTCGCTCTTCCTGCAAATCCGGACCGGCGACTCGAGCATTGGGATCGCAACGGGCATTTGTCAGCTGTTGCCGGGCAAATACGATCGCAGGTCCAGGCGCATAACCGTGGCTGAATCCGGACATGCGCCCTTGAACTCCTCTGACTGCAGAAGTTGTCCGGGCACACTTGCGCGGTCAACCCGGACGAATCCGACGGAGGCAAACCAGGATTCCGCGGTCGTCGTAAGCAGATATACCGCATGCGTTCCGTTCGAGCGGCTGTCGTTCAGCAATCGCGCGACGAGAGCACGACCTACGCCCTTGCTGCGTAGATCGGACGACACCGCGACTGACCGCAGCAGCGAATACTCGCCGTAGGTTTCCAATGCGGCCGCGCCCATGATCGAGCTGTCCGCTTCCGCGACGACGAAATTGTCAATGCAGCTCTCAACCCCATCTGTCGGCAGCGAGTTCGTGCGAAGCAGCGTGCAAACTGCACCCAGGTCCCCGACGCCGCCGGGTCTCAAGATAACGCCCGCTGCGTCCTCAGTCAGCACAGCATTCGGGGCCACAACAGCGCGCATTAGCCCCCTCCACTTTGGCTGTTGCGAGCGCAGGCACAGCACTATGCCCTGACGTCTCATGCGACGGTCGAGCGCTCTTTGTCGCGCGAATGAACGCGCTCATGAACTTGCCCTCGATCTCCGATAGAGAGGCGCCATCGAAGCCCGCCCCGGCAAGGAAGGTTGCTGCATCCTCCTGCTCATAAATTCGCGTTGGCTCGATGGTGATCTGCTCGAAACCCGCATCGCCGAGGAGCGATGTGAACTCATTTTCCTCGAGCGCACCGGCGACACAGCCGATCCACAACTCCATGCTCCGGCGCACATTCTCCGGTACGCCGCCCCGTACAACGACGTCGGATACTGCGAACCGCCCGCCTGGCTTGAGCACACGATGAGCTTCGCGCAACACGCGTGCTTTATCCCCTGAGAGGTTGATGACGCAGTTGGAGATTATCACGTCCACCGATTCATCAGGCAGCGGAATATTCTCGATGTCGCCCTTGAGAAACTCGACGTTCTCAGCTCCGGCGCGGCGCTTGTTCTCATTTGCCAGCGCAAGCATTTCATCGGTCATGTCGAGGCCGTAGGCCTTTCCGCCTGGCCCAACGCGCCGTGCAGAAAGAAGCACGTCTATGCCACCGCCAGAGCCGAGGTCGAGAACAACCTCACCGGGACTCAGCTCGGCGAGTGCAGTCGGGTTGCCGCACCCCAGCGAGGCAAGGACCGCCTCCCTCGGCAGTCCTTCGGTTTGTGCGTCGGCGTAGAGATTCGACGTGATCGGATCCACGAGGCCGTCGAACTCCGACGCACCGCAGCAGGAGCTTACGGGCTCGCAACAGGAGCTTTTCGCACCCTCGGCGGCCCGCGTTGCAGCCTGTCCATACTTCTCACGCACAGTCGCTTTCAGCTCGGTACCGTTCATGTGTCAACATCCTCCTTGAACAAGAAATCTTGATGGATAGAGCAAAAGAAAAATCAGTCGCAGCAGGTGACGGATCGGGCCCTTCGCGCTGGCGGCCTGATGCCGTCCACCAGCTCGGCGATCTCTTCGATGGTCTCCCGGTCTAGCGAATAGTAGATCCAGCGGCCGACCGGCCGGTTATTCACGATCCCTGCTTCCTTGAGCGTCTTCATATGAAACGACAATCGGGACTGCGCAGCGTCGAGAGCGTCGGTAAGATCGCAGACGCATCGCTCGCCATTCAGCAGCAGCTGGATGAT
>JALYOO010000080.1 GCA_030856845.1 Gemmatimonadota bacterium | reverse complement strand
ATCTACTACTGGTCGCGTTGCACGACGCCCAGCAGAAATCTGCCGACCTGGCGAAGCAGGAGATGGCGAAGCTCACCGGCGGTCTCGGATTGCCATTCAAGCTTCCGCTCTAGAGTGTCGGCGATCGACGCGCTGGCGGCCGAGCTCGCGAAGCTTCCCGGGATCGGCCGCAAGACCGCGCTCAGGCTCACCTATCATCTGCTGAAACAGCCGTCAGATCAGAGCCGGCGACTGGCGGACGCATTGGTGATCCTCGCCGAACGCGTACGCCCGTGCTCTCATTGCTTCAACCTCACGGAGGAGGAAGTCTGCGCCATCTGCCGAGATGCGCGACGTGACCCCGCCGTCATCTGCGCAGTCGAGGAAGCATCGGACATCGGGGCAATCGAGCGAGCGGGCGAATTTCGCGGGGTTTATCACGTTCTCGGAGGGAGGCTCTCGCCGCTGGACGGGATCGGCCCCGATGATCTCACGATTCCTCAGCTCGAGAGTCGCGTGGCGGAGGGATCGGTGCGCGAGGTGATACTCGCCACCAATCCGAGCATTGAGGGTGAAGCGACGGCGTTGTACGTTCAGCGCAAGTTGTCGGCGTATCAGCTGACGGTCACGCGAATCGCGCGCGGCCTCCCTGTCGGTGGAGATCTGGAATACGCGGATGGAGTCACGATTGCTCAAGCACTGTCAGCCCGGCGGGCAATGTGATTAGCGGACGCAACCGGCGGCTCGCCGCGCTGAGCTTCTTCGGCGGAGTGGCCGGCGGCGTGCTGATGTGGAGCCACGTTCAGAAGCAATACCGCAAGGATCTCTTCAGCCGGCACCCGCTGCGCCGCTTTGCCGCGTTGACATACCTGCGGTCGCGGCCGACTCTCGGTACGGCGCGTCTGCTGCGTGAATACATCGCCTGGGAAAGGAGCCCGGTGCTGAAGCAGCGCGGCGCGTCACTGATGCGCCACGTCGAAAAATCGCTGGCATAACCCGCATGAATCCGGGAGCTGCTACCTGGTCTTTCGACGAACAGGACCTCAACGCCATCACGCGAACCGTGTCCAGCTTTCTCAGCGATACAGGCGCGCATTCCGCGCTCATCGCCGATCGCGCGGGCCAGCTGGTGGCGACGGTCGGGCAGCCGTTGAAATTCGACCCGACGGTGTTCGCAACACTCACCGCCGCCGATTTCAGCACCAACGATCAGCTGGCGCGCCTCATCGGTGAGACCGATTTCACTACGTTGTTCCACCAGGGCGAGAAAGAGTCGATGTACGTTGCGGACGTCGCCCGGCGATTGATTCTTGTGACGCTATTCGACAACCGCACGCCGATCGGATTGGTACGCCTGAAGATGAAGCCCGTAGTGGAAGAGCTGACGGCGCACCTCGACCGCGTGGTATCGCGCTCTAGAGAAGGCGGCAAAACGCAGCCGAACATCCTCGCCGGCGCCGGCGACGAGATCGACGAGCTGTTCAACTGGTAAGGAGAGAACTGCCATGTCGATGATCAACTACGCCGCGCGCGAGATCAATTGCAAGATCGTCTACTACGGCCCTGGTTTGGGCGGCAAGACGACGAATCTCGAGCACATCTACGGCAAGGTGAAGCCGGACACGAGGGGCAAGCTCATCTCCCTGGCCACCGAGACGGAGCGAACCCTGTTCTTCGATTTCCTGCCGGTGGATCTGGGAACGATAAGAGGCTTCAACACGCGCTTCCACCTCTACACCGTGCCCGGCCAGGTGTACTACAACGCCAGCCGCAAGCTCATTCTCAAGAATGTCGATGGCATCGTTTTCGTCGCCGATTCACAGGTTGAGCGGATGGAAGCGAACCTCGAATCGATGCAGAACCTGTACGACAACATGGCGGAGTACGGTTACGATCTGACACGGATGCCGTTCGTGATTCAATACAACAAGCGGGACCTTCCCAACGCTGCACCGGTGGGCGATCTGCAGGCGGCATTGAATCCGGGCTGGGAGCCGGCTGATGCGGCCAAGGCCCGCGTCGCGCCTGATCCGTACCACGCAGGTGAAAATCTCATCGACCAGCTGCCCAGCGGCGAATGGGTCGAGCACGTACCGTACTTTGAAGGCGTGGCCATTGCGGGCGACGGCGTGTTCGATACGCTGAAGGCGGTGAGCAAGCTGGTATTGAAGGCCCTCGCCTGAGAACTGTCCGGCGTTGAACCTCCCCAACGCGATAACAATCGGCCGGATTCTCATCGCTCCGCTCATCGCCGCGCTTCCATTCATCAGCTCACCCGTAGTGCGGCTTGCAGCGTTCGTGATTTACATCGTTGCGGCAGTCTCGGATTACTACGATGGAATGCTCGCGCGCACGCGCGACCTCGAGACCGACCTTGGTCGTCTGCTCGATCCTCTCGCCGACAAAGTTCTGCTCTTCGCGACGCTGATTCCCATGTTCGTTCTGATGGCCCCCGTGGACGACCCGTTCGCGCCGAGCAGTGCGTCACTTGGTGCAGCGCACGCGTTTCCGTTCCTGACGCCGGGCGGCATTGTCGGATTGCCGTGGTGGGTAGTCGGCGTCGTGCTGGGCCGTGAGCTGTTCATGACTGTTTTCAGGCAGCTCGCGGCGCGGCGGGGTGTTGTGATCGGTGCGATCGGGTCGGCAAAATGGAAAACCGGTTTCCAGGCAGTGTGGGTGGGCGCAGCGTACTTCTGGTTTTTCGCGGCGACACTGGCAGCCGCGGAGGGATGGGACAACGGACTGTGGCGTTCGTTCGCGTACTTCAACGCAGCGGTCGGAATTTTCACGATGGTCGCCGCGGTTTTCCTCACGCTCTACTCGCTGATGATCTACATGAGGCGCTACGGAAGAGTGCTCAGCGGCTGATGCGAGTCGAGATCGTGACCATCGGGGACGAGCTGCTGCTCGGCTTCACGATCGATACGAATGCGGCGCACCTCGCGCGGGAGCTGGCGGCGATCGGCGTCGAGATCGTGCATCGCGCGTCGGTTGGCGATCGCGCGGCCGACATCGCCTCGGCCGTCAAAGCCGCGCTCGGCCGCTCCGGAGGAGTGATCACTACCGGCGGACTCGGCCCCACGAGCGACGACCTCACGAAGCCGGCAATCGCGGCGTTGTTCGGACGAGAGTTGCTGCGCGATGAAAGCATCGTCGATGCCATGAAGGCGCGATGGCGGACACTCAGACGAACGGGATCGTTTCCCGAGTCCAATGTCGCACAGGCGATGATTCCGGAGGGCGCGACCATCCTCGTCAATCGCCACGGTTCCGCGCCTGGCATCTGGCTCGAGGATGCTGAAGGGCGCTGGGTTGCAATGCTCCCCGGCGTCCCACGCGAGATGCGGGGAATGCTGGCCGAGGAACTGATACCGCGGATAAAAGATCGATCGAGCGGCGAGGGCATCATGCCATCTTCGGTCATCCGGTCGCTGACGCTCCGCACGACGGGCATCGCTGAATCAGCGCTTGCCGATCAACTCGGCGTTCTCGCACGCGGTGTGGACGGCCTTGAGCTCGCGTTTCTTCCTGCGGTCGATGGAGTCGATCTGCGACTGACGTCGCGTTTGCTTCCACCCGACGAGGCGGATGCTGCGCTCGCCGCCGCGGCGGCAAGAGTTCGCGCCGCAGCCGCTCGTCATATCTATGGTGAAGGCTCGTCCGATCTCGCGGACATCGTGCTCGATATGTGCCGCCGGCGCTCCCTGCGCATCGCCGTCGCGGAAAGCTGCACCGGTGGCATGCTTGGGGCCCGGCTGACTGCCATCCCCGGGTCGAGCGAAGTATTCGTCGGAGGCGTCATCGCCTATGAGGACGCGGTGAAGCGCGACTGGCTTGGCGTGCCCGACGAAATGCTTCAGCAGCACGGTGCAGTGAGTGAGGCGGTCGCCGCGGCGATGGCCAGTGGCATCAGGCAGCGCATGAA
>JALYOO010000071.1 GCA_030856845.1 Gemmatimonadota bacterium | reverse complement strand
GCACGCATGCCTGGAGTGCGCATCACGGCGATCGCGGACACCGACGGAGATGCGCTGGAGTCCGCCGGCCGCAGCGTGCCCGGTGCGGAGCGACACAAGGGATATCAGTCACTGCTGGCAGCCGAGACGGTTGACGCAGTCGTCATCGCCAGCTCCCCCGGTACGCACGCGGCGGCAGCGGTCGCGGCGTTCGACAAGGGATCGAGCGTGTATCTCGAGAAACCGCTCGCCGCGACGCTGTCGGACGGCGATAGCATCGTCTCCGCCTGGCGACGAGCCGGAACCGTCGGAATGATCGGCTTCAACTACAGGTTCAATCCGCTGTACGTGCGGCTGAAACGTGAGCTAGAGTCGGAAAGAATCGGGCAAGTCGTCGCGGTGCGCTCGGTGTTTTCGACTGCCTCGCGGCCATTGCCCGAGTGGAAGAAATCACGCGCATCAGGGGGCGGCGTGCTGCTCGATCTCGGCTCACATCATGTGGATCTGATACGATTTCTCCTCGGGCAGGAAGTGAAGCAATCGATAGCCCATCTCCGATCGATCCGCAGTGAGCACGATACCGCCACGCTCGAGCTGACGACCACCGGCGGCATTTCCGTTCAGTCTTTTTTTTCGCTCAACGCGGTCGACGAGGACAGAATCGAGATCTACGGGGACAATGGAAAGCTCGTCGTCGATCGGATGGCATCGCTCGATGTAGAACACTTCCCTTCCTCGTCCCGAAGAGCTGACCGGGTGCTGCGCCTGGGCAGGCGATTGCTGGGACTTCGCAACGCCGCGCACATACTCGCCAAGCTTCGTTCTCCGATGAACGAGCCGTCTTTCCGCGCGTCGCTCGATCATTTTGTATCCGCAATCCGAGGTGGTACAAACGCATCACCCGGAATCGATGACGGATACGCCTCACTCGCCGCGATTGTTACCGCGGAAGCGGCGCGTCCGGCATCAGACCCGCTGTCCCATATCGACGTGACAATTCCGGCCGATATTTCGCGCTCTGGCTACCTTTCACGGTAATCAATGGCATACTCCCAACGAGCGCACTCCGCACCGGACATCTCCTACGTCGTTCCGACCGATGGCGACTTCTCGACGCTCCGTCGAACGCTGCTTGCACTTCGCAATCAGACGATCCGGAATCGCATCGAGATCGTCGTGGTTGCTCCGCGTGACGGAGTCGAGATTCCGGATGGGCTCGAGGATTTCTGGGGTGTTCGCGTCGTCAATGGCGGGCCGATCATCTCATCGAACCTCTCGCGGATCGCAGGCATACGCGTCGCCGCAGCACCGATTGTCATCCTGGGTGAGGATCACTGCTATCCCGATCCGACCTGGGCCGAGGCGCTCCTTGCTGCGCACGGGAAGGACGTAGCAGCGGTTGGCCCGGTGTTCCGAAGCGCAAACCCGCGGGGAACGCTCGCCACGATGAACTTCCTCGTGGAGTACGGGGAATGGATGGAGCCTTCACCGCGACGCGAGCCCGCTGAAATCGCCGGTCACAACAGTGCCTACAGGAAGGAACTGCTGCTGGCGTTTGGTGATGAGCTCGAGACGGTCTTTGAAGTTGAAGGCGTGGTTCAGTCGGAGCTCAGAGCGCGTGGGTACAAGCTCGTCGTCGAACCTGCCGCCCGAACGTCCCATTTGAACTTCTCCGACTTCGCTGCGACGACGCGGCTGCGCTTTCACGCCAGCCGGCTCTTCGCGGCATACCGTCCGCACGGGTGGAGCCCCTTTCGCCGCGGTCTCTACATCCTCGGGTCGCCGCTGATTCCGGTAGTCAGATTTGTGCGAATCGTCCGAATGCTCGCGCGCTCGGAGTGCCACAGGGAGCTGCTGCCAAGGGTGATGCCGGCGCTCGCCTACGGGCTCGTCGTGAGTGGGCTGGGGGAGCTCGCGGGCTACGTCGCTGGCGCAGGCGCTTCACGCGCTCTAACCGGCGGGATAGAGTTCAACCGCCGGCGTTATCTGAATGCCGTCGACCAGAAGGAATACGACGAGGAGGACGCCAAAGCGGGTGTGGAAATGACGGCTGCGCCGATGCGCGCCCGGGCGTAGCGAGAGTGATCCTCCGGGTCCGACAGTCTACGGCTGCCCAGATGCGCGACCAGACGTAGCCATGGTGACACTACCCGCCAGCCAGGCTCCTGTTCTCTCCGTTCTCCTGTTTACCCCGAACGATCCGGCGGCGCTCGATATCATTCGAGCCGCATTGCGGCGGCAGACTATCGCGAATCAACTGGAGCTAGTGGTGGTTGTGCAGTCGGCCGCCGCATTTGGCGATGTGTCCTCGCTGTTTGCAGGCTTCGCCGGAGGCAGAGTAATCGAGCTCGATGGCGTCTATCTGCTTGGCAGGGCGAAAGCGGCGGCAGTGCTCGCTGCGACATCTCCCATCGTGGTGCTGGCCGAAGATCATTGTTTTCCCGAGCCTCATTGGGCAGAAAAGCTCGTCGCAGCTTTTTCGGAGGGGCCGCATGCAGCCGTGGGTCCCGCCGTCAGGATTGGCAACAGTGGCGAGGGGCTCGGCAGTGCCACGCACTACATGCACTGGGGCGCCTGGACCGAACCGCGGCGCGGCAACGCCGCGATGATCGCGCCGCACAACGGGGCATACAGGCGCTCCGTTCTCCTTGAGCGAGCCGGCCGGCTGCCTGACCTTTTCCCGACAGAGCAGTTTCTTCAGGCAGAGCTTCTCGACAATGGTCATACGCTGTTCGTCGAGCCGGCGGCGGTCGTCAGCCACTACGGCATCTCTCGATTCCTTCCGTGGGTGGGTCTTGGATTCTGGGGCGGACGCCTGTTTGGAGGGAACCGCGCAGCACATGAG
>JALYOO010000070.1 GCA_030856845.1 Gemmatimonadota bacterium | reverse complement strand
TCGCCGGCGCATTGTCGCCGGTTCGGGCCGATGATCTTGCGGCTCACTCCATCTCGGCGCTCCTGGCCCGCAATCCCGATGTTGCGGGCGAGGCGGTGTCCGACGTCGTCATGGGATGCGCCAATCAGGCGGGCGAGGACAACCGAAACGTCGCGCGCATGGCGCTGCTTCTCGCCGGCCTTCCGCCGACGGTTCCCGGCGAAACGGTAAACCGGCTGTGCGCCTCGGGGATGAACGCTGTCGTGAACGCCGCTCGCGCAGCGCGCGTTGGAGAAGGCGACATTTTCATCGCGGGCGGTGTGGAGCACATGACGCGCGCGCCCTACGTCACGTCGAAGGCTACTCAACCGTTCGCCCGGAATCTGGAGATGTTCGACACGAGCATCGGCTGGCGGTTCGTGAACCCGAAGATGCGCGAGATGTACGGTGTGGATTCGATGGGGCAGACAGCCGAGAATGTTGCGGAGCAGTTCGGGATCAGCCGGGCTGACCAGGATCTCTTTGCCTGCCGGTCGCAATCGAGAGCGGCAACCGCGCGATCCCGTGGCCGCTTCGAACGGGAGATCGCCCCTGTCACTATACCAGCGGAGAAGAGGGGCAAGGATCCGACGCTTTTCTCCGAGGATGAGTTTCTGCGGCCGGACACGACGCTGGACATCCTTGCGAAGCTGAAGCCGGCATTTCGGACCGATGGCAAAGGCTCCGTGACCGCTGGTAACTCATCGGGCATCAACGACGGTTCGTGTGCGCTGCTGGTGGCGTCCGAGACGGCGGTGGAACGCGGACGACTGAAGCCGATCGCCCGTGTCGTCGGCGCTGCTGCGGCTGGTGTTGAGCCGCGGATAATGGGCATGGGGCCCGTGCCGGCTTCCAGACTGGCCTTGAAGAACGCGGGGCTTACGCTTGACGACATGTCGGTGATAGAGCTCAACGAAGCGTTTGCGGCGCAATCGCTGGCGTGCCTTCGCGAGCTTGGACTTGCCGATGACGACGCGCGAGTGAATCCCAACGGCGGCGCGATCGCGCTCGGGCATCCTCTTGGCATGTCGGGTGCCCGATTGATTCTCACGGCGGCCCACGAGCTGAGAGAAACCGGGGGCCGTTACGCACTCTGCACGATGTGCATCGGGGTTGGTCAGGGCATGGCGACGATCATCGAGCGAGTTTGACAAGCATTGTTGTCTGCTCCCCGAGCCGGGCACAAGAATGAATAATGTTTTCGAGTTCGATGGCTTCCGACCTGTGATTCACGAATCGGCATTCGTTCATCCGAATGCGACCGTCACCGGCAACGTCACGATCGGCCGTGACGTCTACATCGGGCCGGGCGCTGCGATCAGAGGTGACTGGGGCGGCATCGTGATCGCCGATGGGTGCAACGTTCAGGAGAACTGCACCATCCACATGTTCCCTGGAGTGACTGTCGTTCTCGAGGAAGGCGCGCACATCGGACATGGCGCGGTGGTGCACGGCGCAACCATCGGCCGCAATTCGCTGATTGGAATGAACGCGGTAGTAATGGACAATGCGGTAGTCGGTGCCGAGTGCATCGTTGGAGCTCTCTGCTTCGTTCCGGCAGAGATGCAGATACCGGATCGAAAGGTGGTGGTCGGCAACCCGGCGAAGATCGTGAAGGACGTTAGCGACGAGATGATCGCCTGGAAAACCGAGGGGACGAGACTCTATCAGTCGCTTCCCGAGCGCCTTCGCGCGACTTTGAAACCGTGCGAACCGCTGCGGGAAGTACCCGCCGACAGAGCGCTACAACGCATGAGCTACAAAACATGGCGGCAAATTTCCGGCACGGCCGGCGACAGGGACCAATGATGGAGAGATTGAAAAGCTACGCGCAGGGCGAGTGGATCGAAGGAACCGGTGAGCCCACGGATCTGATCCACGCCGTGACCGGCGAAAAGATCGGCGAGGCGACGAGCGAAGGCCTCGACTTCAGCGGCATGCTCGATTACGCCCGCAACAAGGGCGGCCCCGCAATGCGCGGAATGACGTTCCACGAACGTGCGCGCATGCTGAAGGAGATGGCGAAGTACCTGCTGGAGCGAAAGGACGAGTTCTATCTGCTTTCAGAGGCTACCGGCGCGACGAAGACCGACTCATGGGTCGATATCGAGGGAGGAATCGGAACCTTCTTCGCGTACTCCAGCCGCGGCCGCCGCGAGTTTCCCAACGAGCGGTTCTTCATGGAGGGAAATGTCGAGCCGCTGTCGAAGGACAACACCTTCGTCGGACGACACATCTGCGTGCCGCTCGAAGGCACCGCAGTTCACATCAATGCTTTCAACTTTCCCTGCTGGGGAATGCTCGAGAAGCTCGCGCCTACCTTCCTCGGCGGAATGCCCGCGATAGTAAAGCCGGCAACGGTAACGTCGTATCTCACCGAGGCAATGGTGAGAGCGATGATCGAGTCGAAGATCATTCCCGAAGGAGCACTGCAGCTTATCTGCGGTGGTACCGGCGATCTTCTCGACCACGTAACCGGCCAGGACGTCGTCACCTTCACCGGCTCGGCGACTACCGGGAGAAAGCTGAAGGCGGGACGCGCGATGGTAGAGAATTCAACTCGATTCAATCAGGAGGCGGACTCCCTGAATTTCTCGATGCTCGGGCCGGAGTCCGCTCCGGGCACGGACGAGTTCGACCTCTTCATAAAGGAAGTCGTTCGGGAGATGACGTCCAAGGCTGGCCAGAAATGCACCGCCATCAGGCGCACGATAGTGCCGGAACGAATGGTGGACGATGTCATCAAGGCGATTACCAAACGACTGAGCGGAGTGAAGGTCGGGGATCCGAGCACAGATGGCGTGAAGATGGGTCCGCTCGTCGGCAAATCCCAGGTAAGGGATGTCGGTGCGAACGTCGAGTCGATCAAGCGAAGTGCAGAGCTCGTTTACGGAGGAACCGACGACTTCGAGATCGCCTCGGGCGACAGGAAGCGCGGCGCATTCTTTCCGCCGACGCTACTCTACTGCGACTCGCCACTGAATGCCGACGAGCCGCACCAGGTCGAAGCCTTCGGCCCGGTAAACACTGTAATGCCTTACAGCTCGATCGATGAGGCGATAGAGCTGGCGAAGCTCGGTCGCGGCAGCCTCGTCGGTTCGCTATTCACCTCCAGCCACGATGTGGCGCGCGAGGTGGTCCTTGGCACCGCTTCTCACCATGGGCGGATCATGGTGATCGATCGCACGAGCGCGAAATCATCGACCGGTCACGGCTCGCCGTTACCGGGCCTCGTGCATGGCGGTCCCGGCCGCGCGGGCGGAGGCGAAGAGCTCGGCGGATCACGAAGCGCGCTGCACTACATGCAGCGTACCGCGCTTCAGGGCTCGCCGACGATGATCACTCGTGTGTCGAACGAATGGGTCAAGGGGGCGGCGCAGCCTTCCGACCGCGTCCACCCGTTCAGGAAGTATTTCGACGAGCTGGAGATCGGTGAGACACTGATCACACATCGCCGTACCGTAACCGAAGCTGACGTGGTGAACTTCGCCGGCATAAGTGGCGATTTTTTTTACGCGCACATGGACGACATTGCCGCAAAGGAGTCGATGTTCGAGAAGCGTGTAGCGCACGGTTACTTCGTTCTCTCCGCCGCTGCCGGTCTCTTCGTGGATCCCGCGCCCGGACCTGTGATGGCCAACTACGGACTCGACAATCTGCGCTTCGTCAAACCGGTATACGTGGGAGACACGATCAGAGCCCGGTTGACATGCAAGCAGAAAACAGTGAAGGAGACTCCGCCCGACACCGTACCGCAGGGTGTCGTCGCGTGGGATGTCGAGGTGACGAACCAGGATAACGAGGCGGTGGCGGTCTACACCATTCTGACGCTGGTGAAGCGCGTGGCAACAGCGGGCGATCCGGATGTTGACGACGCTCGGCCCGATGGAGTGCCACACAATCCGCGGGCGCCGGAGACGCGCGAGCAGGTGGCGACCGACAAGGCGCCTGACCTGTCCTGATGGCTTGGTGCGACCGACGTGCGCCGTCCGGGATCGGTCTACTCGGCGAGCCGTGAAGTGTGGGACAACGCGCTATTGGCGCGGTGAGCCGAAACGGGAGACGATGGGGATGTTCTGCGTGACCATCGGGGAGATGTCGCTTTCACTCGCGGGTGCCATGGGGGGAGCCTCCCGGGGGCGCGTCTGAAGCTGGCTCATGAACCGCTGCTTCTCCCGCAGCCCGCTGACGTCGACGAGAAGGCTCGACGTGGCACTTTCGATCTTTCGCAGCCTCTCTTCGATAATCCCGAGTCGATCCGACTTCGGTCGCTCGTCGTTTTGGAGACGATGCCACGCGATCATGAGATTCTTCGCGACATACCCCGTGACCGCCACGAGAGCGATCATGAGGACTAGCTCGGCAGGATTGAAGAACATGGATTCCTAACGAGGTTGGAGCCGGGATTGTTTCAGGCCGGGCGTCCCCAGGAACCGGTGGAAGGTTCGGCGTGACGGGTGACTGATGGCGCGACGGCACTAGTCGATTTCCCGCAGCAACGACTCAAGCCGCGGAAACAAACCGCGAATCTCCTCCATCGAAACCGCCCCGACGGAAAGCCTGAACCATCCGGTGTTGGTCTTCACCCCGAACGCGGTAAAAGGAACCACTGCCGTGCCCGCCTTCTCCAGCAGCAACGTCCGGATATCCTCGTCAGTGACAATCGCCTTCCCGCCCACCGAGCGGTCATGAAGCTTGAACTGCGCCGAAAAATAGATGGCGCCCTGGGGATTGATGGAATCAACAGGCAACCCTCGCAGCTTCAGTGACTCGAAGCCCTCGTGAAGGGCCATCATCCGGTCACCGATTCTGCCGTCCATCTCCTGCCTGAATTGCGCGATAGCTTCCTCGTTGCAGAGGAAGGCCGCAACGGCACTCTGTTCCGGCCGCGGCGCCCAGGCTCCGGCATGCGACAGCAGATCGCGCATGCGCACGCCGACTGCGGGCGGAACCAGCATCCAGCCCACACGCAGCCCGGTGCCGGCGTATGCCTTGGACACGCCGTCGGCGGAGATCACGTAGCGCGCCGATTCGGGCACGACGGCGGCCGGAAAGACGTGCTTCTGCCCCCTGGTGACGAGCGCCGAGTACATCTGATCGTGAAGCACGAATACCGGACGCTTGCCCGCCGCTTCCCGCGCGCGGTTCTCTTTCACCACCGCCCGTAGAATGTCTCCGAGCTGCTGCTCCGTCATCACCGTGCCGGTGGGGTTTCCGGGAGTGCAAAGGCACAGCATCGCGGCCTCCGGGAGATGCGGGGCGATCTGCTCGACCGTCGGCTGAAATCCCGTCTCGGCGCTGGCCTGTATCTCCAGGGATTCAGCGCCGGTGAGCCACGAATACGAATCGTTCTGCCACGACGGAACGGAGTAGATGACTTTATCTCCGGGGTTCACGATGGCGCGATAGGCGCCATACAACACCGGTCTGCCCCCGCTGCAGACAACGATCGAATCGACCGGATAACGCACTCCGGCGGTTCGCTGCACGTAACTCGATATCGCTTGCCTCAGCGCGAGCATGCCTTCGGGAGTCGGATAGTTGGTTTCTCCGCGCGCAACGGCGTCCTGTATCTCCTTCGACAGTGCGTTCGGTATCGGAAAGTATCGCGGATCGAAATCGCCCACTGTCAGATTCACGATGGCGTCGCCGCGGGCCAGCAGCGCGCGAACCTGCCTGGTGATGCGCAGGATCCCCGATTCATGCAGCCCGCGCGCGGAGACGGACAAGGCAGAGTCGAGGGACTGCTGGTCACCGAAGTCCAGAGTCCGTCCCGCGTCTTCATTCATGCGCGGATTCTAGCTTGATGGAGTAGGTGAGTCCAGCGCGTTATACTTCGCGATTCACCTGCTCTCTTCTGCCCGGAACGAGTTCAATGAGATGTCTTCTCGCACTGCTTGCGCTCTCCACCATCAGCGTTCGGATGTCTGCACA
>JALYOO010000067.1 GCA_030856845.1 Gemmatimonadota bacterium | reverse complement strand
GCCGGACCACCAGCCGAAGTCCTGCAGAGTGGCGGGACCATGACTCTCGAAATAGCGACGCGCGAGTGTCGCCAGTGACTCATCGCGGCTGAGGTCGGCGGCTGGCGGAACGCGCTCTTCCAGCAGGGCGTAAGTGAACTGCTTACCGCGGAGCGGTCCGCTCGTAACCAGTGCATCGAGCTCCGCATGCATCAGGATGTGCGCGAGCCGCTGCCCGGTCGCCGCGATGCCTGCGTCGGCATATACGCTCGTGATCTCCTTGCGCGTCAGATACTTCATGCCCTTAAGGGCTCGGGTAAGAAGAGTCCGGCTTTTCTTCAACAGGCTTTCGTCCAGTTCCAGCCTCACGTCGTACGACGCCATCGTGGTGTTGACTCTCGGCGCGGTGAGTCGAAGAAGCCACCTGACATCCAGCGGTGTGACGAAATGCCATGTCGGGCGCATGACATGAGTGCGCAGGATCTCACCGCTATCGAAACAGCGGTCGAGCGCTGCGTTGTCGATGCTGGTGACGCGCTGCGCGAGCGCCCACTTGGCTCCAGGATAGTCCTGCGCCTGCACCGCGCCCAGCCAGCGGACCGCTTCCACGGGCTCGTCGAAACGCGGGCCGATGAGATGCTGGTTCTCCAGGCGCAGTGTCGCGATGTCGGATGACGTCTTCAGTTGCAGCGTCATTCAGCTCACTGGCCACTGAAGGCAGATGTTGTATCCATCGGGATCGAGCACATACAACTGTCTCAGGCCGTAGCTCTGCGTAAATGGCGGCTCGGCGTCGATGGCTCGAGAGCGGAAGTATGCGTAGGCCCCGTCCAAGTCCCGGCATCCGAAGAAGAGTGCGGCGTCCTTGTGCACGGCGAATCGGGACGGGTCCTGAGCGGGCGGACGACGGCTTTTGTCGTACGCAGTGTTGAGCATGATCTCGATGCCGTCGCGCCTCAGGAGTCCCCACCCGAAGTCATCGCCGTCGCGATCCTTCGAAGTCTCGACGACCTCGAACCCTAGTATGTCCCGATAAAACGCAACCGATGCCGGCATGTCGAACACCGTGAGCAGGGGTGCGAAACCGTTCAACTCCAGATTCATCGTTCGCCTCCGGACTCTAAATTCTGTGAATGGCTATCACGTCCAAAGCCGCCACGCGGCGCGGACCCGTCAAACAGCGCGCAGTGGAAGGAAGCGATGCCAGTGGGCTTTCGTTGCTGCGCGCCATCGCTGTCTCGCTGCTGGTGTTGTGGATGTCCGCATCGTGCGGGCAGAGCCGCGTGCCTACGCCAGTGGAGGGATCAAAGGGAGAAGTCACTCCCGACGTAGTGTTCGTTCCGACACCTCACCGGGTGGTGGACCAGATGCTGTCGGTCGCCCGGGTTGGACGAAGCGACATGCTCTACGACCTTGGCTCCGGAGACGGACGCATCGTGATCGCTGCTGCACGGCGGTTCGGAACGCGGGGTGTGGGGATCGACATCGATCCAAAGCGGATCATCGAGAGCCAGTTCAACGCCGACACAGCGCGTGTCGCCGAGCTCGTCGAATTCAGGCAGACCGATCTGTTTACAACGGACCTGAGGCCCGCGACTGTCGTAACGCTATATCTCCTGCCCCAGCTGAACGTCCGGCTGCGTCCCAAGCTGTTCGATGAGCTGCGACCCGGGTCTCGAATTGTCTCGCACTCTTTCGACATGGGCGACTGGAAAGCCGACAGCACGCTCCTGGTGGATGGCAGGATTGTGTACTTCTGGATAATTCCGGCCAATGTCGCGGGCGACTGGGATCTCGAAGCTTCGATGAGCGAAGGGGTGAGGCGGCACGACATTCGTCTCGATCAGAAGTATCAATGGGTCGGCAACGCGCAGATGGCCGGCAGCGCGCAGCTGCGGATCGAAGACGTGACGGTGCGTGGTGAGAACATCGCGTTTCTGATGAGTGACTCAGCGGGAGGGCGCGCATCGTCGCTCGCATTTATGGGTCGCGTTGCCGGCGATTCGATGACCGGCACGTTCACCGATCGCAGCGGCACGCCGCGACAGTGGAAAGCCGTGCGGCGAAGTCAGTAACTGCGTGGAAAGCGGATTTGGCGGATGAAAGCGGATCAGAAACAAACAAACAAAAAAAACGGTTCCTGGTCCGCTTCATCCGCGTTATCCGTGACTAGCCCAGACAAATGCCGCCGCTGCGGCGACCAGCACGAATTCCAAATTGTTAGCGATGTTTTTCAGGTAACCCGATCGATGATGTCGCCGAGGATTCCACCACCGCCACCCTGAGTCGGCGTGCTCGGTTGAGGCGCCGTCCCTCCACTCTGCTTGTGTCGCGCGTACGCCGAAAGCACGATCGGCGCGAGCATCATCAGCATTCGCATGACTTTCTGTGGATCCATACCGCTGGCTTTCGCCACATCGTTCTGGACTGATCCGCCGGCGCCGCCGAGTATGCTGTCGAGCATCCCACCTGCACCGCCGGCACCGCTGCCGGCTCCGCCTCCCAGCATTCCGCCGAGCACGCCTCCCAGGCCACCGAGTCCTCCCAGTGCGCCCCCCAGGCCGCCGCCCTGAGCGCCCGGCTGTACACCGCCCGCCGCAGCGCCACCGGAGATCATGTCACCGAGCCCGCCAAACATCGCCGGCTGCGTGAGCGCATCGCCCGTTGGAGGCGCCACATCGGCGGCCTGAGCCGAAATCGCACCCGCAAGCATCGGGATCGACGCATCGATCGCCTGTCGAGTTTTCTCGGGGTCTTCGCCGATCTCGTTACTGATTTGTGCGATCGTTTCCGGCGTGATCTGCTGCTGGATGAAATCCATCATTCCTGCCATGCGGGCTCCTTGGGGTTCAGACAGCCCGCATGGTGCGAATCCCGTGCCTTAGTAAGTATGAGACCGTCGCGAATGGGCGACAGATAGCGGCGTAGAAGCTGATTCGTTCTTTCTCCCTAGTTGAACATGTACCGAACGCCGAGCTGCGCACGCCACCGCGAGAACAATCCGGGATCGTCGATGAATGTCGTCGCCGGGCCTGTGAAGTTGAACACCGGAGCGCCGGCGGTATTGAATCTCACCAGCGAGAGCGGCGACGTAGCAGACGCACTCGCCACCTTCCGCACGCCCCAGTCGGAGTTGATCAGGTTGGCGACATTCAGCACATCGAGGCTGACCTGGAATCCGTGACGATTCGTTCCCCGCGGGAGAGCGATATCCTGAAGAATGCGGAGATCGATATTGTTGTACCACGGATTCACCGCGCCGAATCTCTCGGCGATCTTCCCTCGGTTCGAGCTCAGATAGTCGTCCTGCTCGATGAATGCGTTGAGCCGATTCCATTGCTCGGCAGCGGAGACCGTCTGTCCGCCGCTGATCAGCGGGTCGAAGAGAACGTCGGTCTGGCTCGCCGGGATGTAGATGAGGTCATTGCCGCCAGAGCCGTCGCCGTTCACGTCGCCTGCATAGATGAACGAATAGCGGTTTCCGCCTGACCCCGCGAACCGGTTGCCCTCCGCCAGCTCGGCGAACAGGCCGAACTGGGTGCGGAGCGTCGACGACCACGACTTCGAGTAGGAAGCCGACGCTACATAACGATGTCGCTGACCGAATTCCGAATAGCTCCGCTCCGGGCTGTTCGGGTCGCCCCGGATGGGTTGTGACTGCCACAGCACGCTGGCAATCTCGGAGGACTTGAGAGAGTTTCTGGCGTCATTGAAGCTGTAGCCAAGGCTGACGTCGAGGCTCGGGGCAAATGTCTTTCTGAGCTGTCCGGTGATGTTGAACGAGTAGCCATCTTCAGTGTTGTCGATAACGTAGATGCCCGCGCCGCCGTCGGAGTTCAGCTCATTAGCGCCGAATCCGCCATAGAAGGGACGGCCGTCCGGAAGAGTTCGCAGCGGCGCTCTCAAGTCCGCATTGCGCACGAAGACGCTTTTCAGATCCTTGGCGTAGAGCACCTCGACTGTCCCGAGCATTCCCCACGGAAGCTGCTGGTCGATGCCGACATCAGTGGTCCA
>JALYOO010000037.1 GCA_030856845.1 Gemmatimonadota bacterium | reverse complement strand
CGATTCCCGACATGGCCGCGGGTGACATACCCGGACTTCGTCTCACCGGAATCCGTCCTGGAAGCCCCGCCGATTCGGGCGGTCTCAAGAGCGGTGACGTCATCGTGGAGTTCGCCGGCAAGCCAGTAAAGGATCTGTTCTCCTACAGCGACGCACTGTACGCGCAGAAGCCCGGCGACGTCGTGAAGATCGCGGTACTTCGCGACGGCAAACGAGTGGAGCTCAGTGTCACGCTCGGGAAGCGCGGGGGTTAGCGCTTCGCCTGAGCCGATTCCGCCCCCGAAGGCTTCGGGGTTCACGACGACTACCGCGGTTCCCCTGTACTGGTGCTCGTACGGACCAGAGAATGCTGAGCGGCTCCTGGTTCTTCACGGTGGGCCCGGCGCGCACCACGACTATCTGCTGCCGCAGCTGCTTCACCTCGCCGAGCGTTACGAGCTGATCTTCTACGATCAGCGCGGCGGAGGCCGCTCGCGAGTCGATAGCTCGGAGCGCGTCACGTGGGAGACGAACGTAGCCGATCTCGCGTCCGTGCTACGCGAATTTTCGATCGCGAAACCCTCGCTCGTCGGCTACTCGTGGGGCGGAATGCTGGCGATTCTCTATACACTCGAGTCGATGCGCGGCGGTGAGTTGGCGGCTCCAGCGCGCCTGGCGCTGATCGATCCCGCCCCCCTCTCCAAGCAGTACCGTAGAGAGTTCGAGCAGGAGTTCGCGCGCCGTGAGAATGGTCTCGAAATCAGGAAGATGCGCGAGACGCTGGCGGAATCGGGTCTGCGGCAGAGCGATCCGGATGCCTACCGTCAGCGCACGTTCGAGTTGGCGGTTGCGGCGTACTTTGCCGATCCCACTAAAGCGCGCGGGCTCACTCCCTTCCGCGTCAGCGGACGCGTGCAGCAGTCAGTCTGGGAAAGCCTCGGCGCCGAGTACAATGTTCTCGCGCGGTTGACTCCGCCGGATTGTCCGACGCTGTTCGTGCACGGCCGTGAAGATCCGATTCCGATGGCGTCGTCGGAGGCGGGCGCACAGGCGATGAACGCCGAACTAGTCCTTCTGGACGATTGCGGGCATGTGCCGTACGTTGAACAATTCGGCCGCCTCTTCGCGGCGCTCGACGAGTTCCTCACTGCCTCGGACTCCAGGACCCGCGACTAGCTGATGTCAGATTTCGGCGTGATCCAGCAGCATCTTTCCACCATGGAAATGGACGGAAACCAGTGCACGGTTTCCGTTCGGATCGCATACGACGGAATCGAATACATCGGCCGGCTTTTTTTCGCCGATCCGGAGACGGGTGAAGGGATTCCCGATCACGGTGCGATTCCCGGGCGGTCGGTGGAGGAAGCGATCGGCCTCGCGCGTCGCCTGACACTCGACGATCTCACCAGGCGGTATCACCGCGCCAAGGCGGACAAGCGGCGCTACACATCGCTGCGGCGGGCG
Source organism: Gemmatimonadota bacterium (assembly GCA_030856845.1). Taxonomy (GTDB): domain Bacteria; phylum Gemmatimonadota; class Gemmatimonadetes; order Gemmatimonadales; family Gemmatimonadaceae; genus UBA4720. The sequence continues at coordinate 1,405 of JALYOO010000037.1, read as the reverse complement.
ACGGACCAGATGCTGATGAAGATCAAGTACATGAACCGTGTCTCGATCAACATGCGCAGCGGATTGCTCGACAAGGAGGGCGCGTCGCAGGAGATCGAGCTCATCCAGCGCCAGCTCCACGAGATGATCGACCACCTTCCGGGGCATGCCGGAATGGAAGGTTAGCGGGGCATATATTGCGGGAATGGATTCCCGCATGGCTGCACATGTTCTCTCACGCATTGGCGCCCTTCTGGAGCTGGGGGGCGCACCTAAGTTCAACGCCCGGGCGTATCAGAACGCTTCCCGCGCCGTCCTCGCCCTGGGAGCGGACGATCTTCTTCCGCTGCTTCAGTCCGGAGGGCTGAAAAAGACGCCCGGTGTCGGACCCGCGACCCTGTCGGTTATCAAGGAGCTGATCGAGACGGGTGAATCGGTATATCTCAAGAGACTGGTCGACGCGACACCGGAAGGACTCCTCGAAATGGTCCGTGTCCCAGGCCTCGGCTCCGCCAAAGTGCACCTGATCCATACTGAGCTGGGCGTGGAGACGCTGGAGCAGTTGGAAGAAGCCGCGCGCGATGGACGCCTGGCGAAGCTGCCGCGCTTCGGTCAGAAAACGGCCGAGCGCATTCTGAAGGGAATACCGTTCGCGCGAAACGCCGGGCAGCGTGCGCTCTACCACCGCGGTCTCTATCAGGCAGTGATCCTACGGGACGCGGTCGCGAGGCATCCCGACGTGACCGAGGCCGCCATCGCGGGGTCAGTCAGACGTCATCTCGAAATCGTTCGTGACAACGACATCGTTGCCGTCTGCAATGTCGAGCCGGCAGAAGTTGCCCAGCAGTTCGCGACCGCCGGTCCGGTGCGTGAAGCAGCGGGTGACGGAGCGTCGGTCTCGATCCGGTATGTCGACGGCACCGATCTCGACCTCTACTGCACTACTCCGGCAAATGCCGGCTTTACGCTCTGGCGCGCCACTGGAAGCGACGAGCACGTCACTCAGCTCCGCAAGTTCGCGGCGAAAAAAGGATTCACGATCGGCGACGAGGAGATGCTCGACCGGTCCGGTCGCCCATTGCGACTCGCCACTGAGCAGGAGTTGTTCGCGACGCTAGGTCTCGCTGAGATTCCGCCGGAATTGCGCGAGGGATTGGGCGAGATCGATGCTGCGGCAAACGGCACCCTGCCGAATCTTCTTCTCAGTACAGACATCCGCGGTGTACTGCACTGCCATTCCACCTGGTCGGATGGCGTCGCGTCCATCGAGGACATGGCCAACGCAGCGCGCGAACGAGGCTGGAGCTACATCGGTATCACCGATCACTCTGAAGCTGCCTTCTACGCGGGTGGAATGAAACGCGACAAGGTCCGCCGCCAGCATGATGAAATCGACGAGATCAATGCCCGCACGAAGGGATTCCGG
>JALYOO010000013.1 GCA_030856845.1 Gemmatimonadota bacterium | reverse complement strand
TCAGATGACTCTCTCTCCTGGAAAAGTACAAGTAGAGCGGGAAGCCGAGTGAGACGATTACCAGACCAATCAGCGATTGACGGGGGCTGGTAATCAACGTGGTGATCAACAGCCATGCCGTAACGGCCAGGAAGATCGCGGGAACAATCGGATAGCCCCACGTCCGGTACGGGCGCTCGGCGTCGGGCTGCGTCCTCCGGAAAATGAAGACGGAGGCCGTAACGAGTCCGTAGAAAAGGTACGAGGCGAAGATCACTGAGTCAGTGAGCTGGTCGAACGATCCCGACAACACGAGAATGCCCGCCCAGATCGCCAGTGCGATCACCGCGTTGGCGGGAACGTGAGTCCGGCCAGTTGCGACCCCAAGCCGCTTGAAGAAAAGTCCATCCTGGGACATCGCGTAGGGAATCCGTGCACCGGCAAGAACGCCGGTATGCAGCGATCCGAGTGTCGACGTCATCATCGTGGCGGCAATGAAGCTGACCGCCGTCGCCCCCAGGAATCGTCGCGCCACCTCGGTAGCGACGGATGAGCTCGCTGCCACGTTTGCGATGTCGCCGGCTGGAAGGACGTAGAAGTACGCGGCATTCACCATCAGGTAGAGAGCGATGACGACCATCACTCCACCGATGAGTCCGAGCGGAACGTTCCGCTGCGGATGTCTCACCTCGCCCGCGATCTGTGTCATGTTCGACCAGCCATCGTAGGCCCACAAGGCGCCCAGCATCGCGGCTCCGAATCCGGCAAATCCACCGCGGGCGGCATCGGCGACACCAGCGCAGACGCCGGCGGAGCCCGATGTACCAAAGTTCGTCCAGTCACCTTTCCCGAACGCGAATGCTCCCACGCCAACTCCAATTATTAACGCCGCTTTCAGCAGAGTCAGGACTATCGAGATAGCCCCGTTCACGGACACAGCCGCGCAATTGATGACAGCTATCGCGGCGATGGCCGTTAGCGCGACGATCTGGACGCCTCCGAAGGGAATCGTGCGCCCCGCGATGGTCGCCGAGAAAAAGGTTCCGGAAAGCGCTCCTCCCAACAGGGCATTGAGGAAAATCGCGAGTGCGATTCCCTTGGCCGCCTGCGAGGCCGTGTAGGTTATGGACACCTGAGTCCATCCATAGACTACGGCCATTCGCCGGCCATACGCCTCGCGCATGAAGACGTATTCTCCCCCGGCGCGAGGCATCATCGCCGCGAGCTCCGCATACGTGAGAGCGCCGGCGAGGGACAGCATTCCGGCACTCACCCATGCGAGCATCACGAGCCCTGGCGAGCCGACGTTGCACGTCATGACTCTCGCCTTTAGAAAGACTCCTGTTCCGATGATGCCGCCGACCACGATGGCCGTCGCCGCTACAAGGCTTAGCCCGCGGGAGAGGGATCCGGATTGTGTATCTGGCGGTGGGGTCATGGACTGGGGCGGGGCAGTTCAGTTATGGAATCTCGCGTAATTTTCACAGAAGCATGTCTGCTGGTCAGCCGATTCGCCGTGCGAGCGGAACTGGTTGGCTATGTGCTGCGACCGTGGAGAGATCACCTGTGTAAACGAGGAGGATCATCAACGTCCCGCCCCCGCAGAGGTCAGGTACGCAAGTCCCTGGAGCTCATCCGGAGCATTCGCCATGAAGTGCCGAAAAAACCGGATGACGGGCCCGCCTCTGTCGCTCCGTAGGTGAACCCACCCGCCAGCATCTCGCCGAACCGGATGCAACCGGTATTCGAGCGATGTCACTACTCCGATGTTTCCACCCCCTCCTCGGATTCCCCGGTAAAGATCCGGGTGCGATGCCGAATCGGTTTTGACGGAGTCCGTACTGGCAGTAACCAGGCGCGCCGAGAGAAGGGTGTCACAAGTCGCTCCATGCTTTCCGGAAAGCCAACCAAGACCTCCACCAAGACCTAGACCAGCACCGACACGCCTGTCAGCCCCAGAGAGGCACCAGTGAGCACGGTCGCTTTGAAGAAATCCCTACGTGTTGTCACGCAGCATATTCTTGAAGGGTCCCAAATCTCTGTTTAGCCATCTCGCCCAGGATCGGTTGGGAAACCGGTGTCTCATACGGGCTGTATCGTGTTGTTGCGCACGAGGTACTGGCAATCACCGGCCACACCCATTCTTCCGTTCATCACGTTTGTCCAGTGAATTCCTCGAGGACTGCGACGTTCAGCCTGGTCGACAGCGTCGCTTTCCGAGCGAAACTTCCCGATCTCGGTAGACTGGCGTTCCCCTTTGCGCGTGACCTCGAGCGTCCAATCCATATGACTGGTCAAGGCGAGTTTCGAGCCACGGCTATTTCCGCGTTCGCGATCGCCTACGCCCTGACCGAACGTGCGCAATCCTTTGACCGCCACTGGTGCCGCGAAGAATCGGACACCTTCAGGAACTGAAGCAAGATTGCCGAGGTACTCAACAATCAACATACCCAGGTTGACGCATACCGGGTTCGAATCACGCAATGGGACCACTGGTCTCTTGACTACTACTTCGATGTTCACAGCGGCTTGCTGGTTGCGGTCCGGAAGCGATGCCAATTCACGCCGAGGGCCCTGATGGGAGACTGAATTTTAGAGCGTTATCCCGGGGCGGCCCCCCGGCTCCGTCTCAATAAACTGATGACTACATAGCCGGTGGCCCAATGTCGAATGGCTACGTAACGGTACGTATGGGAGTGTCCGCGGGACGAGGCTAATCTCCGGTCGCACCACCTAACAGGAGACCGTAATGAGCCCCATTCGTTCGCTGCTCGCCGCCCTGATGCTCTCTCCCGCCGCGCTTGCCGCGCAGGACGCGCCGCAGGTCGCGGTAGCGCGCCCGTCGATCACCGTGTCCGCTTTCGAGTACGGCACCGTTGCCGCCCAGATCGCCAGTGACAGAGGCACGCGCAAGCGTCTCGAGAAGATGGGAATTCGCGACGGCGCCAACTTCGCCGAGGCACTTGGCCTTGGCGCGACCGACTTGATCGTCGAAGAACTGGTGAAAAGCGGCGCGTTCCGCGTCCTCGAGCGGAGGCAGCTCGACGCGATCCGCCAGGAGCAGTCGGTCATGCCGGACTCTATCACGAGCGCTTCGCCGACACGGATCGCGCGTGCCCGATACATCGTATCCGGGTCGCTCACACGGCTTGGCTTCGAGGAAAAGCATCTCGGGGGTATTGCCGGACGCCTTGCCTCGGCCGCGTTTCTCTACGGGATCGGCGGGAAGAAGAGCACCACCCAGGTCAATCTCACCGCGCGGATCATCGACGCCGAGACTGGCGAGATCGTCGCGAGTTTCACCGGCGAAGGGATCTCCACCAAAGGGTGGGGCATTACCCTTTTCGGCCTGGGTGGCTGGGGACTTGGCGGGGCGAAGATGGGTACCGAGAACATCCGCGAATCAGCGATCGGCGAAGCGACGGCCAAGGCTGCGGCGAGCATCGCCGAGCGAATCGGACAGTTTAAAGCGACGCTGGCGGCCGGCGAGTAGCGCCTGCTGGGCCAGCCCGCGGAGGTGAATGCAAAAGAGGTGCTGGTTCGATTCTCCAGGCCGCAGACAGCGACGCACCGCGGGAAGTATGGTGCCGCACCTGCTCCTCTCTCAACCGGTGCGGCACAGGAAATGTTTCGTGGCATGTCGACGTTGAAAAATGTACTTTGTAGAGCACACCCCCTCAGGTCTACTGGTTCCGAGCACTGCTCGGCAATTACCTTCTCACGAAGGAAGAAATAGATGACTGAATCGCTCGCTTCGCATCCCCGCAGGCACTTCCTTAGCCGTGCCGCTGCTGTCCTGGCCGCATTCGGCGTCGGATTTCCATCAGTTGCACGCGCTGACAGGATCCTCACCGGGAGTGCGGCCGACTCCGATCACGATGCCTGGATGAAGCCTCTAAAGGGAAGGCACCGGCAGATGTTTCACGCCACGGCAGCGGGGGACGTTGCGATGCTGATGGCCAACAACTTCCTCGACGCTTACGCTGGAGAATTCGCAGCGAAACCTGGTGAGGTAAACGCCGTTATCGGAGTTCATGGTGGAGCGCTGTCGCTTGGGTTCAGCGATTCTGCGTGGACAAAATACTCGCTGGGGAAGGCGTCCAGCGTCACTGACCCAGCGACCAAGGAGCCGGCACTGAAGAACATCTTCGCCGCGGGCGGACGCCTGGGCATTGCGGAGTCGCAAAAGCGGGGAATTGTTTTTCTGATGTGCAACACCGCTCTCCGGCTTCGATCCCGGGGAATTGCGGCCGAACGCGGTGAGACCTACGAGGCAGTCTACGAAGATCTCAAGGCGTCGCTGCTGCCGGGAATGATCCTCGTTCCGGCGATGGTCGTCGCCCTCAACCGGGCCCAGGAGGCCGGGTTTACGTACGTGCGCGTCTGAGCCGGACTGAATCGCGAGCCGCAATTTGCTGCGCGCCTCGAACAGGCGAACAGTCTTCACGATTTTGCGGCCTTCACGGGAACCTTTAGAGGCTGCTGCCTCTGCGGAGACTCATAACAGCTGACCGCAACGCGGAAAGCACCAGTCCCGCGGTAGCCATCATCGAGGTTCCGTGAGTCAGAGCAAACAAACCATCACGCGGGTGCGCACACCCACGCACAAACAGGTCGCTGCGCAGCGGCGACTGAACTCCGCTGATGCCGCGGCCACGATGGGGGGG
>JALYOO010000010.1 GCA_030856845.1 Gemmatimonadota bacterium | reverse complement strand
GGCGATGCGTGAGGGCGCGTATGACTACATCGAGAAGCCGCTCAACGCGGAAAAGCTCAACCGCCTCAAGGCTCTCATTCCGAAAGCGCTCGACAAGTTCAACGTCGGGGAGCGGAACCGGGAACTGTCATCGAAGCTGGAGGGTTTCACCCACTACGGCGAGCTGACCGGACAATCGGAGGAGATGCGCGCCGTTTATCAAATCATCGATGCGGTCGCCCCCTCGTCGGCGAGTGTGCTCATCCTCGGCGAATCGGGAACCGGCAAGGAGCTTGTCGCGCGGGCACTGCATACGAAGAGCGACCGGGTGAAAGGCCCGTTCTTCGCTCTCAACTGCGCGGCGCTTCCGAAGGATATTCTCGAGAACGAGCTGTTCGGTCACGAAAAGGGTGCCTTTACCGGCTCCACCAACGAGAAAGCGGGCGCGTTCGAGATGGCGCATGGCGGTACCATCTTCCTCGATGAAGTTGCGGAGATGGCAACCGACATCCAGGTGAAGCTGCTCCGTGCGATCGAGACGCGCACCATCCGGAGGCTCGGCGGAAAGAAAGAGATCTCGGTGGACATCAGAATCGTGGCCGCCACCAATCGCGACCTTCAGAAAGCGCTCGCCGAGAACGACCTTCGGGAGGACCTGTACTACCGGCTGGCGGTGGTGGAGGTTTTCCTGCCTCCACTCCGCGATCGTGCTGGCGACATCAAGCTGCTGGCCAATGAGTTCCTCACGCGGTTCTCGCAGCAGAACGGGAAGAAGATCAGGGGCTTCGACGAGCCGTCGTGGGAATGGATTCTTTCGCACAACTGGGCGGGCAACGTTCGCGAGCTGAAAAACGCGGTGGAGAGGGCGGTCATCATGACGCGCGGAGACGTCATCGAGGCGGCTGACATCATGCCGCGACACGTCAGACTCAGCGGGGAGCACCCAATGACGGTGCCCGCCGGTGCGTCCCTTGCTGATACCCGAAGGCAGCTGGTGCTTCGCACTTTTGCGTCAACCAGCGGCGACGTGGCACGAACGGGCAAAATTGTCGGCATTGCACCGGATGAAGTTCGCGCTGAAATCGCATCGTTCATCAAGTCGAACGGTTCGGGCCACTCGGAGCAGGTTGAAAGCGCGCCCGTTGCGATTGAAAAGAGCAGGCCAAAACCTGCGGTGGGCAAGGCGAAGGTAAAGAAGCGGTAGAAATCGTTCGAAGTCGCGGGCCAGCGTCAGTGGATCAAGTCGGGGGAGTAGTCGCTCAACAGAGGGAGCTGAAAATGTCGGATTACGATTGGGAAGAAGAACCGTACGTGGTGATTGAGAGGAACGAGCCGGGAGTGTCCTCGTTTCTTGCCGGCCTGGCGGTCGGCGCCGGGCTGGCGCTTTTGTTCGCGCCGCGAACCGGTGCGGATACCCGGCGGGATCTCCAGGAGAAAGTGCGCAAAGTCGGAGACCAGGCGCAGGATTTCGTGAGCGGCGTCACCGATTCGGTGGGTCAAAAGTTGACGGAAGCGCGCGAAACCGTAGAGAATCGGATTGACGCGACCCGGGAATCCATCGAACTCAAGCGCCGCCAGATGAGCAGGGCAGTCGACGCGGGGCGAGCGGCTGCGCAGCAGTCCCGCTATGAGCTCGAGCAGCGCATCGCCGAGACGAAGGCCGCGTATAAAGAGAGCTAGTGGCGACACGGCCGCTCCATCTCAGGATCGGCTGGACGCTACGGGACTACGCCAAGCGCGTATGGGACAATAGCGGGGAAGACAACATTTTTTTTCTGGCCGGGGGAATCGCCTTCAATCTTCTTCTGGCCGCTGTTCCGTTCTTCCTGCTTCTGGCGTCGGGCCTCGCATACCTGCTGAATCAGTCGGCGGAAGCCTCCTCGGCGGAGATCAACGAGATTGTCGACAGGTTTCTGCCCCCGCGCCGCGCAGGCGAAGCATCGCCGATTGGCGCCGTTCTCGTGGACATCATCAAGTCGCGGCAGACGATCGGTCTGTACAGTGTCGTCGGTTTCATCTGGTTTTCCACGAGGCTGTTCGGATCGCTGCGGAGCGTCCTGGCGCAGATCTTCGATATCGATTCCGACCGCGGGATCGTTGCGGGTAAGATTTTCGACATCCAGATAACCGTCGTCTCCACGCTGCTTCTAGTGGCGTACACCGGCCTGAATGCGTACCTCGCCCTCGCCACGACTCAGGGACTGAGCGTGCTGGGACAGCTCGGCTTGCGGAAAGACATGATGGGAGCGCTGGAATACAACATCGGACAGATCGTTGCGTTCAGCTTCATCGCGCTCATGTTTTTTTCTCTCTACAAGTTTCTGCCGAACCGCAACATCCGCTGGCCGACCGCCTTCATCGCCTCGCTGTTCACGAGTCTGCTGCTCGAAGTGGCCAAGCGGTTGTTCGGCGCTTACGCGACTTCGTTCAACCCGGGCTCGTTCTACACCGGCACTATCGCGGCGCTGGTGATCATTGTCGTGTGGGTTTATTACGCCGCGATCATCTTCATTCTCGGGGGCGAGGTTGCTCAGGTGTACGAGCTGAGGAGGGTCAGGCGGCTCCAGCGTGAGGCATTCGAGGATTGATTTGAGGCGTCAGGGGTAGGAATCGCGGCAGGAATGTTGCAATATTCAGTCACGCGTCGCTCGGGTGCGGCGCATAAACACTTGTGGAGGCGTCTCGTGCGCAAGCTAGCAGCAGTGGCCATTCTGGCCGTCTCAATCACCGCCTGCAGTAAGACAGACAGCGGTGATCTCGAAGTAGAAAAGCCTGTGGTCGGGACAGTCACCGATACGCTTAACGTACCGAGCGTTGACGTCACCACCGATACCACAAAGGTTGTCACGCCGGATATCGACATCAAGAAGGACACCACGGCCATCAAGGTTCCAAAGATCGAGATCAAGCGCTAGCAGCTTTCGGCGCTCGACGAGGAGGGCCCGCTGCCGGAAACGGCAGCGGGCTTTTCTTTTTCGCCTCAACGGGCGTTTCGCGGGCCATTGGGCCCAACTTCTCCCCGCACCCGGATTATATTTCCTGTGCCCCAGGTCCCGGAGGGCGCAAGCCCGCTAACTCCGTCAGGACCCCGAAGGTAGCAGCGGCATGCGGTGCCTTTCGTTGCTCCGTCAGGCCTGGGGTAATCTTCCCTCCTCAATGTCGCTCGCACTCGCCCGTAAATACCGCCCAAAGACCTTCACCGGCGTTGCGGTGCAGACTCATGTGTCCAACACGCTGCGCGGCGCCATCGCACGCGGGCGGGTAGCGCACGGCTATCTGCTCTGCGGTCCGCGTGGCACCGGCAAGACTACACTCGCGCGCGTACTCGCGATGGCCCTCAATTGCGAGAACAAACAACCCGACGGAGAGCCGTGTGGCATCTGCACGTCCTGCCAGCGCATCTGGAGTGGCAGCTCGAGTCTCGACGTAGTGGAGATCGATGCCGCGTCGAACCGCGGCGTTGACGACGCCCGCGATCTGAGAGAGCGGGCGATGTATGCGCCTTCAGGTGACGACCGCTACAAGGTCTACATCGTCGACGAAGCGCACATGCTCACGCGCGAAGCCTGGAACGCTCTCCTCAAGATTCTCGAGGAGCCGCCCCCGCGCGTCGTCTTCGTATTCGCTACCACCGAGCCGCAGAAGATCGCACAGGCCGCGGC
>JALYOO010000362.1 GCA_030856845.1 Gemmatimonadota bacterium | reverse complement strand
TGACGAAAGCGTGCGCGCAGTTGTACAGGTCATTCAGCTCAGGGTCCTTGACGAAGGTGCGTGTGATCAGGTGGCTGCGCACTCCCAGCTCGTCGGCCAATTTCTCCAGAGCGGTGATTGCATATTGAGGTCCGACCATCAAGAGATTGTGGGGATGGCCTGTGGTCCGCCGAAAGACGGCGAAGGCCTCCAGAAGCTTTGGCAGGTTACGTCTGCCCGACAGTTTCCCGACGAACAGGAAGTAAGGAGTATCCGATCCGGTGAGGCTCTGGCGCATCGCACTCCTGTCCACGCTCGTCTCAAGCGGACGAAAACATTCGGCCGAGGCCAGGTGCGTGACGTGGATTTTCTCTCCCTCGACATTCCATTCGCGCGTAATGTCCGCCTTGGCGGCGTTCGTTGTGGTGATCACGAGCGTAGCCGCCCGTGAGCTCCACCCATACAGCGGATCGTAGAACCTCTTGTCGCGCGACGTGAACAGCTCGGGATGAAGCCGCATGGTTGCATCGTGCGTCACAACAACGGAGGCGCCGCGTGTGAGCAGCGGCCGTGAGAACGACGGATACAGCATTACCGACTCCCCCGCGAACGGGCCCAGCCGGAGATTTTCCCACGCCACCATCGGCAGACCTGGAGGCAGCACCTTGTGACTGATGCCTTCAGGCAGCGAGATGTCTCCGCCGTCGAAGGGCACGGGAGTGTAAATCGTAATCCTGTCGTACCGCCCTGCTACCAGATCGGGCGTCCAGTTCTGGATCAGGTTCAGGAGATATCTTCCCACACCGGTGCGCTGGCCGTGCAGCCGCCACCCGCTGACACCGAGCGTTACTGGCTTGCCCATTTGGCCATCAGCTCGTAGGTCCGCTCGACACCCTGCGCGGTGGAATACCGGGGCGTCCAGTCGATCAGCGACTCGAGAGTGCGCACGTCGCACCGGAATCGCATCGGACCGTTCACCTCTCGCCCTTCGTCGTCGATCTGGCAGCCGCTCAGCTGGCGCAGCTGCTCCACGATGTCGGCAACCGATGTCATCGTGCCGGTTCCGAGGTTGAGCGTTCCCGCGTAGTCAGTGTCGAGCAGGCGCATGATCGCGTGGGCCGCGTCCTCGACGTAGATGAAATCCCTCTCCGGCTTCGTCGTCCAGACACTTCCGGCGCCAGTCTCGAGAAGTTGCCGGATGAGCACATGTATCAGATCGTAGCGCTGAAGCCGGGTAGGACCATAGATGTTGGACAGGCGGACATTGATGATCGGTATCGACGCAGAGTAGAATCTGCACATCTCCTCTGCCATATGCTTGCTGAGCACGTAGCGCGTGCGATACGGGTTGATCGGCGCGTTCTCGTCGACGGGAAGCGAGATGCGCTCCCGATCATAGAGCAGTATCGTCGAAAAATGAATCAGCTTCCGAATGGGATAGCGCTTGAGCTGCTCCATCGCCTGAGCCAGGGGCGTCACATGATAGTCGAATGCCGTCTGCTCACCGCGATCGAGCGTATCCTTTTCGAGATTGTAGTGGTCGGTGTTGCCGATGATGTAGATGACCTTGTCGAACTCGACGTCACGAAGGGCATCGAGATTGGCAAGGCTGTCGACGTGGATGTGCCGATTGGAGGCAGTGGGCTGGGTGCGGCCGACCGAAATCACGTCGGGATAATTCTCGAGGATGTACGGTCCGAGAAATCCGCTCCCGCCGAAGAGAATAGTGCCCGCGCCGCGGTTGTGTGGTTCGTCTCTTCCGCCCGTCACGGCAGAAGGATCTCTCCCTCGAACCCCCGCTGCCTCAGCCGCGGCACGATCTCGTCATGGTAGTTCCAGGCAAACAGCACGGCAGCGTCGGCGGCGCGGCCATCGTCGAACATTCGCTCCTCATCAACGATCGGGATGTGAACCCCGGGTAGATACCGGCCCATCCTCAGCGGATTCACTTCGGTGATGTAGTCGATGGTCTCCGGCCCAAGGCGGCAGTAGTTGCACACAGTTGCCGCCTTTGCCGGCGCGCCGATGCCGATCACCTTTTTTCCTGCGCGCACCCGTTCATGGACGGCGTCGAACAGACGTTTCCGACGGTCACCGATATCGGTCGCGAATTGCCGGTTGGTTTCATCATCGTACAGCCGCGCCTCCGCTTCGATATCCAGCAGCTCCTGCACTCTCGGCGAGACGGCGTTTTCACCCGCGTGACCCGCGAAAACGCGTATGGAGCCGCCGTAGACTTCGGAGCGCTCGACGTCGAACACTTCCATCTGGTGTTGATCGAACAGGTACATCAATGGCTTCATCGCGTAGTAGCGAAGGTGCTGATGAAACATGTTGTCGTAGTGGCGTCGAGCCATGGTATCGAGCCAGTACTGTGAGTCGGTGGCGAAAACTCCCTGAGGCGCGAGAAGCCGCTTGACCTCTTTCATCAGCCCTGCAAGGTCGGCGATGTGTCCGAACACTCCGCATGCCGTGATCGCCTGCGCCTGCCCCTGTTCCGCCAGGATTGTCGTGACGCTCTCATCATCGAAGAACGCGTGCATCGTGGGAATTCCGTGCTCGTGGGCGATCCTCACCGGGTCTCCCGACGGATCCACTCCCAGAAACTTCACGCCGAACGGGATATACGCCTTGAGCAGCGTGCCGTCGTTCGATCCGATATCAACCGCGAACGACTCCCGTCCCAGGCCAAGCATTCCGACAAGCCTTGGCGGGAGCGTCTGGAGATGCCGCGTTGCCGTCTGAGTCGTGCCACTGACGAAGGGAAAGTTCTTGTAGACGATGCGCGGGTTAACGATGTATCCCAGCTGGGTGAGTCCGCACGTCGGACAGTGATGCAGCTGCATCGGATAAAACGTCTCCGGCTGGTTGAGCTGAGCCATCGACAGCACGAGATCACCGACCGGCTGTGGGCCCACATCGAGGCCGGGAATGGTCACGGCACGACAGATCTGGCAGCGAACAGGGCGCGCGGCATCCCTGTCGCGACGGGCAGAGAGCGGCTGTTTGCCCCTGGCGGGTTTCGACGCAGTCATGTCCGTTCGGCGAAATACGTTTGCAGGCAATCGATTACGTAGTCAGCGTCGTCGTCCGTCATCTCGGGATGCGACCCGACGTAGAACGCGGTCTCATTGAGCCTGGCGGCCACGGGATACTCGGCGTCGAGGTTGCCGAACATCTGACGGTAGACGGGCTGGTTGATGAGAGGCAGAAGATACCTTGTCTCTACTCCCCGCTCCTCGAGAAACTGGATGAGCTCCGGCCGCGAGTCCGACTTGTCCGTCAACACGAGCGGGAAGAACATGTAAGCGTGGTCGCTGTCTGACCGCGTGGCCGGCAGCTGAAGCCGGCCCGCGAGCGAGTCGAGTCCCGAGCGATATCTCGCCGCGATTCGCTGCCGTTTCGCCCAGTGCTCGGCGCGCTCCTCGAGCTGAGCGATCCCCAGCGCCGCTTCCATCTCCGTGCAGCGGAAGCTGTGCCCCAGCCGAACGAACGAGAATCTCCGGTCGGCGACCTTGAACAGCTCGTCGCCGGTGCGGCCCGCGTCGTCGTCGATCCGGATGTAGATCGAGTCGCGGCCGTGATTCATGATGCTCTTCATCAGCACCAGCAGATCCGGATCACTCGTGGTTGAAACGCCACCCACGCCGGTGGTAATGATGTGCGCGGCGTAAGTCGAAAAGCAGCCAACGTCTCCGAACGACCCGACAACGCGGCCGCGATAGCGCGCGAACATGGTTTCGGCGGAGTCCTCGACGATGCGCAGGCCGTGCCGCCGACAGATGTCGAGGATCGGGTCCATGTCACAGGGAAGTCCGCCGATGTGCACCGGCATTATGGCGCGTGTCTTCGGAGTGATTCGCCGCTCGATCTCGGCCGCGTCGATCGTGTAGTGGTCCGGATCCACGTCGACGAATACCGGAATGAGGTTGTTGTAGAGCACGACGTTGGACGTTGCGACGAAGGTCAGAGCCGGAACAAGCACTTCGTCTCCGTCAGCCCAGCCGTGCGTCTCCTTGAGCGCGGCGATCGCAATCTGGAGGGCGCTGGTGCCGCTGTTGCACATGAGCCCGAAGCGACACCCGTGAAGCGAC
>JALYOO010000100.1 GCA_030856845.1 Gemmatimonadota bacterium | reverse complement strand
GAGCGGGTTCTCGTCACGCATGGGTATCGGGACCCGGTAGTGCGCTTCCTCAGAGAGCGCGGCCTCGAGGCCGATTCGCTTGCCTCGCGCTGGGAAGGTGAAGGCGACGAAGACGTTCTGCCCCCCGGCCAGGAGATCACGGAGTGAAGGCATTCGCCAACCTCTATACCGAGATCGACTCCACGACCCGAACCAGCGAAAAAGTAGATGCGATGGCCCGCTACCTCTCGGCCGCACCTCCTGAAGACGCCGCGTGGGGAGTGTACTTCCTGAGCGGAGGCCGGCCACGCCGGCTCGTACCCGTTCGACGCCTGGCTGCGTGGGCGATGGAGGTCTCAGGAATACCTGAGTGGTTATTCGAGGAATCGTATCACGCCGTCGGAGACCTTGGCGAGACTATCGCGCTCCTGCTTCCTGAAAGCATCGAGTCGAGCGATGCACCGCTGCATTTCTGGGTGGAGAAGCGGCTGCTCGCTCTTGCCGGACTCGGCGAAGAGGGGCAACGCAGTATCGCTCTCGACGCATGGCAGAAGCTCGGGGGAGCAGAACGATTCGTCTGGAACAAGCTCATCACCGGTGGTTTCCGCGTCGGCGTGTCGCAGGCGTTGCTCGTGCGCGCGGTCTCACGTGCCAGCGGCGTTCCCGAAGCGACGATATCCCACCGCCTCGCGGGCGAGTGGAAGCCGAGCGCCGAATCGTACCTCCGCCTCGTGGCTGAGGGCACGGCCCAGCCCGGCGTGTCGAGTCCCTATCCGTTCTATCTTGCCTACCCACTCGAGGGAGAGATCGAAGAGCTGGGCTCCGTCAGTGACTGGCAGGCGGAGTGGAAGTGGGACGGTATCAGAACGCAGCTGATCCGTCGCGGAGGCATGTCCTATCTGTGGTCGCGTGGTGACGACCTCATAACCGAGCGCTTTCCCGAGGTTGTAAGTGCGTCGGAGTGGCTGCCCGACGGCACCGTCATCGACGGTGAGCTTCTGCCATGGCGCGACGGCCGGCCGCTCCCGTTCGCGCAACTCCAGCGCCGCATCGGCCGCAAGAATCTGAGTGCGAAGATCCGCAGCGAGGTGCCGGTCGTAATCCTGGCTTACGATCTCCTTGAAGTGGATGGAAAGGATGTGCGCGAGCGCCCGCTGTCATGGCGGCGCGCGCATCTGGCAGAGCTCGTGGGGTCAGCCAACGCGGAATCGCGAATTCTCATTTCGCCGGTCGTCGAGGCGACGGAATGGCAACACATCCGCGCGGCACGAGACCGCGCGCGGGCAATGGGATCTGAAGGCCTGATGCTCAAGCGCAACGAGGCCCCGTATGGAGTCGGGCGTAGAAAGGGCGGTTGGTGGAAATGGAAGCTGGAGCCATGGTCAGTGGATGCAGTAATGGTCTATGCGCAGCCGGGTCACGGGCGGCGGGCTTTGCTTCACACCGATTATACGTTCGCGGTTCGCGACGGTGATGCACTCGTTCCGTTCGCCAAGGCGTATTCCGGTCTCACTGATGTCGAGATTCGGGAGCTCGACAGCTGGATTCGCCGGAACACGGTTGAAAAATTCGGCCCTGTCCGCGCAGTCCAGCCCGAGCAGGTGTTCGAGCTTGGCTTTGAGGGGATACAGGCCTCACCGAGGCACAAGTCGGGAATCGCCGTGCGCTTTCCGCGGATTCTGCGCTGGCGCAAGGACAAACCGGCGTCCGAAGCGGACACGCTCGATGCTTTGCGAGCGTTGCTGGAACAGGCCGGTTCGTGAGGCTCGAGCCGGCTGAACAGTGGTTCGCGTCAAATGCATGGGAGCCCTTTCAATTCCAGCGAGAGGTGTGGAGCGCCTACCTCGACGGGGAGAGCGGTCTGGTGCATGCGGCGACGGGAACGGGAAAGACGCTCGCGGCCTGGTGGGGACCGTTGCTTGAGTACATCTCCGAGAATGGGGCTCCCGGTTCTGCGAAGCGCACGCACTCGCGCGCACAGGCCGGAGCGGCATCCGGAGAAGGCGGTGCACCTCGTGCCCATCGAACGCGGTCTTCCGCACCCTCGCTACGCGTGCTGTGGATCACGCCCTTGCGAGCGCTTGCGGCCGACACGGCAGCCGCGTTGATCGCTCCCGCAGAAGCCGCTCAACTCGGCTGGACGATTGAAACGAGAACAGGCGATACTCCGTCAACCGTGCGTTCGCGGCAAAGCCGGCGCCTGCCCACCGCATTGGTAACTACTCCGGAAAGCCTGTCGTTGCTGCTTTCCCGCGAAAGAGCGTCGGAGCAGTTCGAGAATCTGCGAGCGGTGATCGTCGACGAATGGCACGAGTTGATGGGAACGAAGCGTGGTGTCCAAACGGAGCTTGCGCTTGCACGGCTGCGTGGAATCTGTCCCGACTTGAGGGTGTGGGGCCTGTCCGCCACTATCGGCAACATCTCCGAGGCGCGTGATACTCTCCTCGGCAGGTCATCAAGAAAAGGGAAATCGCGCGTGGTCAGAGGAGTCGAGCCGAAAGCGGTGAGGGTCGACTCACTGATCCCTCCCGTGATCGAACGTTTTCCCTGGGCGGGTCATCTCGGAACACAGATGGTCACGCAGGTTGTGGCAGCGATCGAGGAGGGTGAAACGTCGATCGTATTTACGAACACGAGATCGCAGACGGAGATCTGGTACCAGGCGATTCTCGCGGAGCGGCCGGACTGGGCGGGAACGATCGCGTTGCATCACGGATCGCTTGACAGAAAGCGG
>JALYOO010000336.1 GCA_030856845.1 Gemmatimonadota bacterium | reverse complement strand
AAGCTGTTCGAACCTGGTTCTACACCATTCTGCTTCGGACGCACTTCAACCGGCAGCGCACGGCAAAGCGGCACCCGGAGGCGCTCGCGTGCGATCTCACCGACACCGAATTCGAGCAGGCTCTCGAGCGTTGGCCGGCCGATGGTTCTGGCATTTCGGCCGGAGAAAAATGGCCATCGCTTCAGGAGATCTGCGACGCTATCGATGCACTCGACGAGTCTCTTCGAAGTGTCGTGGTTCTGGTGGATGTGGAGGGATTTCGCCAGCGAGAGGTTGCAACGATGATCGGTCTGCCGGAAGGAACTGTGGCCTCGCGTCTTTTTCGGGCACGAAGGCTCCTGCGCGATTCGTTTGCCGAAGCGTCGGCAGAGGCCGGCGGTCGCCACCGCGGCTCTTTTCGACGCCAGTGAAGAGCGAGTCTCAGCGATGAGATGTGGCACTGCTCGGCGACTTGCCTGGCCGGATGGGGCTCCGCGCGCCGTCGACGACGCAGTCGAATCGGCCGCGGAGCACATCGATCAGTGCGCCGCGTGCCGCGCGTTCGTTGCCGACATGCGTGAAGTCGCCGAGCGGCTCGCGAGATCAAATCAGGACGTTTCGGCGCCTCGAGAAGTTCGTGAACGGATCTTCAACGCTCTGTCGGGGGCGCGCTCGGAATCCGGTCGCCGTGCGGGCAGGCGGGCGATCTCTTTCCGTTTCGCGGGCGCTGCTGCGATCACCATAATTGCTCTGGCGACGGCCGTCTGGCGCTTTTCGTCAGCAGATACAGCAACCCGGTCCGAGGTGGCGCCTGCGCTCGCGGACGATCACGGTCGCGTTCTGCAACGCGATGGAATCGCTTCGGCTCGTGAATCGGATATCGCTCACTGGCTCTCCGATCGGGTCGGATTCGCTGTTCACGCGCCGTCGTTCGCGAATGGCCGGCTGGTCGGCGCCCGCGTAACCGATGTGAACGGGCAGCGCGGTGCTGTGCTCATGTATCGAATCGACGGGCAGGCGGTGTCGTATTACATATTGCCAACGCCGAGGACCGAGACACCGGAACGGCCGCTGCAGCGCCCGGGCGTTAATATCTCGAGCTGGAAGGGTTTTCACGTGGCGGCCTGGAAGGAGCCTGGATTGACGCATGCTCTCGTCGGCGACCTTTCGGCGGCGCGGCTCGTCGGTCTGGCCCACGAGTGTATCGCTCAGATGGTCTGATCGCCTGGTCGCGATTACTTCACCCGGTCCACCGGCCGCGCAGGATCAGCAGCGCGCGGCCGATGCCCGGAAATCTTCTTATCGCAGTCGTTGTACGGTGATGCGGGCTACCGGGAACTGCCAGCCGTGAAGCGCCACGCTTAGACCAACACCCGTAATATTAAGACCCGTAATATTAGGGTGTATGGCAATGACGCCGCCGATGGTTTCGACTCGACCGTTGCCATCAGGCGGCGCGGCGACTGGGCCGGCCATCTGACAGGGATCGACGATCTGGCTGAAAAGTTCATTGTTCTGTTCGGTTCCGGAGTCCCACGCGCCGACAAGGTGCGTCTCCGGTTTGAAGCCACCTGGGAGCTTCACCCCGCTGATCCCTGTGAAGCCGTCGTTGGTGCAGATGATCATGACCGCGATCGACAGTCGGTTGGCGTTGGCCGACGCCCCGATCGTGAACGTCCGGGAACTTGGCAAACCGGCTGGGCCTCCGATCCGGTTGATCGGGGCCAGTGTCGAGATTACCTCGAAGACCCCCGGCGCAACTGAAAGCTCGCTTACCGCGGTTGCTTCGTCTCCATCTTCAGCGATCTTGCGGATGCCTTCCGACGCCTGGCTGCCCACCTCCCACACGCTGCCCGATTTCGTATGGGTTGCGATGACGCCGGGTGAGAAGACCTGGCCTGTTGTCATGTTCTCGACCGTTACCCTGTACTGCTTCTCCGCCGACGCACCGGCCGACGCCACTCCAGGCGACGCGAGAATGTCCGACACTCGATCGTCAGCGGGCGAGCCAGATATGCGGCTTTGGTCCGCACAGCCAGCGATAGTGAGGAGGGTAATCGTGAGCAGATGTTGGTGTCGCCGCATTGAGTCTCCTGTCTTGAGTGAGGTGTAAGTCCCACTGATTCAGGACACCGCGACTACCGATTCTTTTCACGTCGCGATGGAAACAGACGTTGCGGATACTTGTTCGAAGTCACGACCTGGCCAGCGAAACAGCTACCGCTTCCACTCATTGGCCGCGCTCAAATTGCCTGGCTGATCGACGGCTTGCATAACGGCGCGATCCACTCGATAAATCGCTGATCGGCGATTGCCGTTGGTACTGAGTTCGCATGGGCCCTCCATCCTCAGTCCTGAGGGGGCTGCACTCCCCCACAGCTGAGCCTCACGCCATTCTTCGCATCGAACAGGTGCACGGCGTCGCGCTTCGCCCGAATCGCCACTCTCTCACCCTGCTTCATCGGCGGCTCCGGAGGTGCGACGGCAACAAGCCGCTCACCCCCGGAGAGCGACACGTACACGATTTGCTCGTTCCCCATCGGCTCCACCAGCGTCACCTCGGCGCGAAGCATACCATCGGCATCTCCGACAACCTCGAGATGCTGCGGCCGGACACCGAGCACCACGCTGGATGAGGCCGGCGAGTCGCATCGAACGTCGAGCACCAGATCGGCTCCCTTGAAGGTGAATCGCCCACCGCTCTCACTCCCGGTTGTCGCCGCCGTCAACGTTCCTTCGATGAAATTCATCGCCGGGCTACCAATGAAGCCCGCGACGAACCTGTTCGCCGGACGCGAGTACAGCTCCATCGGTGACGCCACCTGCTGCAGAACGCCGTCGCGAAGAACGGCAATGCGATCGCCGAGCGTCAACGCTTCGGACTGGTCGTGGGTGACGTAGACCATTGTCGCCCCAAGTTTCTGGTGCAGCCGCGACAGTTCGACTCTCGTTTCCACCCGAAGTTGCGCGTCGAGGTTCGACAATGGCTCATCGAACAGAAATGCGAGCGGCTCGCGCACGATCGCGCGTCCGAGCGCTACCCGCTGACGCTGGCCGCCGGACAGCTGCGCCGGCTTTCTGTCGAGCATTGCGTCCAGGCCGAGCGAGCTCGCGACCATACGCACTCGCTCATTGATCACCGCGACAGGCTGCTTTCGGATACTGAGTCCGAATCCGAGATTCGCCCGCACTGTCATGTGCGGATACAGTGCGTAGTTCTGAAACACCATCGCGATGTCGCGTTTCTGCGGAGGGAGCTCAGTGACGTCGCGCTCGCCGATGCGAATGGTTCCGCCTGTCACTTGCTCGAGCCCCGCCATCAGGCGCAGCACGGTAGACTTCCCGCTACCCGAAGGTCCCACGAGCACCAACAGCTCTCCGTCGGCAGCTTCCAGACTGAGGTCACGCGCGGCGACAAAGCCGTTGGCGTAAACCTTGTCCACGTGTTCCAGCGCGATGCGCGCCATCAGCTGGCTCTCATCGAGTGTCGCTCGTCAATTGTCGCGCGGTTGTCTTCATCAGATTTCTCCATCAGCCCTTTACGGCGCCCGCGGTAAGTCCCTGCACGATGCGGCGCTGAAAGCCGAGCACCATCACCGCCACGGGAGCAGTCGCGACCACTGCTGCCGCCAGAATCTGGCCCCACGGCACCTGATACTGGCCGCGGAACAGCGCGATAGCGACGGGAACAGTCTGCCGTTCCGGCCCAAGAGTGAACGACAGCGCGAACAGGAACTCGTTCCAGCAATAGATGAATGTCAGAATGCCAGTTGTCGCAATGCTCGGCACAGCGAGCGGCAGCAGAATTTTCGTGAAGCTCTGTCTCCGCGACGCTCCATCGACATGCGCTGCCTCCTCGAGATCGCGAGGAATCTGGCGAATCGAGCCTGTAAGGATCCACACCGTCAGCGGCATGGCGAATGTCATGTACGGCATGATCAGGCCCGGATAAGTATCGATGAGCCGCACCGAGCGGAGCAGCAGGTATAGCGGGCTCACGATCGATATCTGCGGAAACATCGTCACCGCCAGAATGAAGGCCATGATCGCCGGCTTCCCCTTGAATTCCAGGCGGGCGAGCGCGTACGCCGCCAGCGTGCCGACGGCAAGGCAGAACACTGTGGTAGTTCCCGCAACGACGAGCGAGTTGCGAATGGGTGTCAGAAAATCGCGTTCGTCGAAAAGTGCGCGGTAATGATCGAGGATTATCGTGCGCGGCCATAGCGACGGCTCGCGAAACAGCGCTGCGTCCGGTGTAAACGACGCCACGATCGCCCAGTAAAAGGGGAAAAGAGTAAAGAGCACGAGCAGAGCGAGAGCCGCGCCAAATGCCCATCGCTGCGGACGAAGAGTCATCGCTCCTCTCCGCCCAGACGCACGCCAAGTCCTTTCACGTACAGCATTGCCAGACCGAATGTGATGGCGAATATCACGACCGACAACGCGGAGCCGTAGCCGAATCTGAGATTCTGAAGAAGAGCGTTGAACGTGTAGAGGGCTACCGGCTCTGTCGATGTGCCTGGCCCGCCGCCGGTCAGTACGTAGATGAGGTCGAAGACGCGAAACCCGTCGAGCGTCCGGAATATCAGTGTGACGAGAATGGCCGGCTTCAGCAGCGGCAGCGTTATGTGGCGCAGCTGCCACCACCCGTTGGCACCATCCACCGCCGCGGCTTCGTAAAGGCTCAGGTCTATGTTCTGAAGTCCCGCCAGCAGCAGCAAGGCCACGAACGGGGTTGTCTTCCACACATCGGCCAGAATCACCGGCACCCACGCCGTGGTCGTCTCGATGAACCACACTATCGGCTGATCGAGTATCCCAGCATCGACGAGTATCGCATTCGCGATGCCTGATTCCGATTCGAACATGAAGCGCCAGAGCAGCGCCGCGACCACTGTCGGAATCGCCCATGGAACGAGTATCGCCGCGCGCACGAAACCGCGTCCGCGGTAGGCACGATTCATCGCGAGGGCGAGGAACAGTCCGATCACCAGCTCCAGAGAAATCGATGTCACCGTGAAAAACGCCGTATGCCCGAGCGCCGCCCAGAAGCGTGGGTCACCGGCAATCTCGGCGTAGTTGCCGAGTCCGATGAACGGATTGCCCAGCCATGGCATCCGCAGCTCGTGCATATGAAGCGATTCCCACAGCGTCCAGCCGAGCGGAAAAATCGCTATCAGCCCGATCACTGCGATCGCGGGAGCCACCAGCATCCAGCCCAGCCGCGCCTCGGATTTCACCGGCCGGTGGCGCCAGCGATCGTTCGCATTCCCGTCCGCTTTATCAGGGCCTCGATCCTCGACGCCGCCGTGTTCATTGCCGCCTGCGGCTCGGCCTGACGGACAAGGGCACGATGCAGCTCTATCTGAAGAATCTCGGACATCTCCGTGTAAATCGGCGTGACTGGACGCGGCGTGGCATTCTCGATCGCGCGCTTCGCCTGCTGGAGCGGGATGGCCCGCACGGCCGCCAGCCGTGGATCATCATATAGCGCTGGACGCGTGGGGTACTGTCCCACCGCCTGCGCGCGCTCGATCATCTGCTCCGGTGCGGTGAGGTACGCGATCAAGCGATATGCTGCGTCGGGCGACTCGGAGTACTTGTTGATCGCCAGCTGCGCGCCCCCGAGCGCGGCGGTGGAGCGGCCGCCTGCCGCGCCCGGCATCGGCGAAACCGCAAACTTTCCCGCCACGCGCGACTCCGCACTGGCGGTCATCTGCTCGAACGCATATGGCCAGTTGCGCATGAACACGGCGTTGCCGTTCTGAAAGGCGAAGCGCGCCTCTTCCTCGTGCCATGTCAGCACATCGAGCGGCGCGATGCGGGATTTATAAAGCTCGTCACGCATGAAGGTGACTGCGCGCACCGCTTCCGGTCGGTTGATCGCAACGCGCCCGCGTTCATCCAGAATCTGCCCGCCGAACGCTCCGAGGTATTCCATAAACGTGGTTATGAGCCCTTCGTAGCGTGCGCCTTGCCATACGATTCCGTAGCGCGGGCCACCGGGGCGCGAGATCGCCCTGGCGGCCTCCGTTGCGAGCTCGTCCAGACTGCGCGGCTCGTTCGGAACCAGATCGGTGCGACGGTAGAGAAGGCCAACGTCCGCAAACCACGGGAGCGCGTACAAGTCACCCGACCAGGTGTTGGCTTCGACGGTGGCCGGAAAGAAGTCAGCGATCGCCGGGGCGAACCGTCGCAGCGGCAGGATCCATCCGGCGGCAGCGAATTCGGGCGTCCAGATGGCGTCGAGCATAAGGATGTCCGGCGTTCCCACACGCGCGTTGAGCCACTGCACGTAAAGCTGATGTCTTTGCGTTGCGTCGTCGGGCGTTCGCTGAAGCTCGACATGTATGTCCGGATGCAGACTGTTGAAGCGATCGATCTGCCGTGCTACCAGCGTTCCCTCGGCGCCGAGAGCACTGCCGGAGAACTTGATGACACTTCCCTGCTGCCGGTCGGACTCCGTGTCGCTGCACGCGGCTAACAAAAGGCACGCTGCGACCGCGATAGTGGTTGCGTGCGGCATCAACTATCGAGGCAGTTGCGACAACGCGAATTGCACCGCGAGAGCGGTGACATTCCAGAGTTGAATATCGGTGCTCGCACCGTAGCGGATAGGCACGAGCCTTCGCCCTTCGATCTCGTAGCTCCAGAGCTCCTGGTGTTTCAGTGCCGACGCGTCCACCGCCCCTGTCACGCGGCGGAGCGCATCGCGCATCTCCTGCACGTATGGGGCGAGAGATGGGTCACGCGGCCTTCCCGACGCATCGACGGCGGAAGTGATCTGCTTGATGAGGCCGAGCATGATGAGATTCACCTCGCGACCCCACACGACTCGGGGCGAGTGATACGTGTCCCTGCGAAACGCGTCCCACACCTGGGGCGTGGCATAGGCGTCGCTCGCTACGACGGGACCGAGAGAGTCGACGAACAGTCCCACCGGATATGTGCGCAGGAATGAGCGCACGTCACGGACTGCCTTGTCGCGATCTACAGGGCCGTTCGAAGCGCCGCCATCATGCAGAAAGAGACCCGTCGCGGGGTCGCTGTTCACGACCGGAATCGGTCTGCCACTGGCATCGAGCGAGATTGCAAGAAACTCTAGTGGCTGGCGATCGGCGGCAGTCGCCGCAATTGCGCGCTGCCAGTAGGCCATTTCGCTCGCAGGCAATGATCGCAGCTTCGCCTGCACTCGAGTGCGAACCTCGTCGGAACTCAGCGAGACCACGAAGTGCCGGGCGGCTCCATTCCACTTCTCCACCGCGCCTCGAAGCGTTGCGGGATCGCGCGCGTACCCGGCGAGCGCATTTGCATTCCCTCCTGCAGTCGGATCACTCAGACGGTCGGGCGCAAACCCGAGCTCTTTCAGCGACGCGAGTATCGTCGAGATGGATTCCAGGGCGCGCGGTACCCAGATCGCGTTGATGTCCATCGCGAATCGGCCGTTTGCGTAACCGGCGCCGCTGTCGCGCCAGCTCACCGACCTCCAATGCGTCGAATCCTGTCGCGGTGAAGCGACGAGATTTTCAACGACCGGCTCCTTCGCGTATGGTGCCGCCATCGCCGCCACGAGTCGCAATTCTTTCAGCAGCAGCTCCACTCGCGGCCCCTTGCCATCCGAGGAATCGGCGAGGAACGCCCTCTTGCGTAC